>NZ_JAWLDW010000135.1:0-6765 GCF_041686455.1 Rhodohalobacter sp. | reverse complement strand
TACCTCCATATTCATCTAGTCTGTCTAGAACATACATAATTATAACAGATAATAGAAGTGAAAATTGCTTGTGGCAAAAATGAGTTTTCGAAACATAACATGTATTTATTCACCCAAATCTTAGGGCTTAATCTAGTTGCATTATAGTTTAAAGCTTTTAATACGACAAATAGAAAAACTGATTGGTTAAATAAAATTCTCGCAGGTTAAATAAAAGGGTCAAATAATAGGGTTAAATAAATTTTTTTGTAAGGAAATCACCATTTTGCACTCATACATATAAAAAGGTATGGGTAAACGTAAATTATTGGACCTGATTAAACGAGAAATCAGAAGACGAAATTATAGTTACAGCACGGAAAAAACATATTGCCAATGGGTTGTCAGGTATGTTCGGTATCATAATCTCACTCATCCCCGTGAACTGGGAAATCGAGACATTGTTAAATATCTGAACTATCTGGCTAACGAGTGCAATCTTGCCGCATCAACACAAAATCAGGCACTCTCGGCTCTGGTATTTCTCTATGAGCATGTTTTAGAAATTCCAGTCGGAGAGTTGAAAAAACTAAAACGCGCAAAAAAGCCAAAGAGACTGCCCGTGGTTCTATCTAAGGAACAAGCCCTGGCAATTATCAATGAGATGAGCGGTGTAAATCAAATGATTCTGGAGCTCATATATGGAGCCGGGTTACGAATTTCTGAAGTACTTAGTCTTAGAATTCAGGATGTAGACTTTGCGTACCGCCAAATTACTGTTTGGAATGGCAAAGGAAGAAAAGACCGCATCACGATGTTGCCTGATCGGGTAATACCAAAACTCAAAATTCATATCGAGAAAGTGAGACGACTTCATCGGTCAGATTTGAGAAAAGGTTTTGGGAAGACGATTCTGCCTAAAGCTCTGTCAAAAAAGTATCCCGGCGCTGAGGAGAAATTTATTTGGCAATACCTGTTTCCGGCCAGAAACAGGCGTAAAGATCCCCGTTCAGGTATAAGACATCGATATCATATTTCTGCAAAAAATGTCCGGCTCGAATTGAGACGCGCATCAAATATTCTGAACATACCGAAACGTGTAACCCCACATACATTCCGTCACTCGTTTGCCACACATTTGCTGAAAAACGGCTACGACATCCGCACCGTCCAGGAGCTGCTTGGCCACAAGAGTGTAAAAACAACGATGATCTACACGCATGTTCTGAATCGGGGAGGTAAAGGTGTACAAAGTCCTCTTGATCAGGGATGAGAAAACAAAAAACCCGGACTGATGAGCCCGGGCTTTTGAATCTGTTTAATATTATAAACTTTATCTTTAGTCACGTGTTGGAATTGGTGCATCCCAGTGCGGCATCTCCGCGGAAGCATCGCCCGTCATCAGGTAGGTGTCAAACCACTCCAGCATTCGGTAGTTGTAATCGAACTTGGAGGCTGAACGGGAGTTTCCGTGCCCCTCACCGGGATACCAGACCAGTCGAACCGGAACATCCGGCTTGCGAACTTTCAGATGGCGATAAAGCTCGAGTGACTGTGCCGGGTGTACGCGGGTATCTTCAGCGCCGTGCATAATCAGTGTTGGAGTTTCTGCTCGGTCTACCCAATAGATCGGGCTTCGTTTCAGGTAGTCCATCCATTTGGCGTCGGATTCCCACATGCGCTCTCGTGAGTGTACCAGGTAGAGTTCATTCGGAATATCACTGGTTCCCCATTTGGAGAGGTTATTGCTGATACCAACAAACATTACGGATGCGGCAAAGCGGTCGCTGTAGTAGGTGCTCATCCAGGCAGACGCGTACCCGCCATAAGATCCGCCGGTAACGCCAATTCGGTCTTCATCGGCAATTCCCTGGTCAATCAGGTAGTCCACGCCGTCCACGACATCATCAAACTCTTTTCCGGCAAGGTCGCCTTGGCTGCTGTAGGCAAACTCAACGCCGCGTCCGGTGCTTCCGCGATAGTTCGGATAAAAAACGGCATATCCTTTTGCGGTAGCCATCTGTCCCGGACTGGAGTAACCGGTCTGCCAGCCATTGCTGTAATGTGCTTCCGGGCCACCGTGTACAACCGTGATAACCGGTACTCGCGTACCATCTTCGTAGCCAACGGGATACATCAGCATTCCTTCAATCTCAAACTCGCCGTCGCGGGCAGTGTATCGAACCACTTCCTGGTTGCCCAGTTCAACCTCTTCAAGCCACGGATTGTGGTCAGTAGCTTTCTGAGGCTGTGCGTTACGCGCGCGGCTCAAGGTATATACTTCGTTAGGATGTGAAGGTGAACTCGCCACGAACGAAATCATTCCATCAGATGAGCGGGAGAAAGATGAAATAGCATGTGCATCAGCATTGAAAAGCACACTTTTATTGGCTCCGTTCGGCCGAATGGTACCCAACATTGTGTTTGTGCCCTGACTTGCCAGGAAGTGAATTTCGTTATTGGACGTCCACTCTATCTGTTCATATTTGCCTTCAAAACCTTCATCGATATTCTCAGGAGTTCCGCCTTCGGCAGACACAATTTTAAGGCGTCCGTCAGTCGGGTCGTTGATATCGTAGGCGGTTCTCAAGGCCAGCTGCTCACCATTCGGGCTCCACTTGAACTCGCCAAGTTTTCCTTCGTTGTTTACCTCAGCAATAATATCCCGGGTGCGGTAATCAACAATAAATACCTGCTGTTTCATATAGAAGTCATCCACCTCAGGTGTTGGCGCTGCGGAAACGGCAAGCTTGCTTCCGTCCGGACTCCATTCAACCATATAGATGGAGCCGTCTACATTCAGCTGATGAGGTTCGTGGTCTTCAACAGTTACATTGGTAATATATGCTTTTCGATTGGTTTGATTCTCTTCATACACATCGGCCGTGTACGGCAGCGGTGAATCGGATTCCTCAGCAGCATTAAAAGCGGTGAACGCTACGTGATTTCCATCATTGTGCCAGGTGTAGGAGACAATATTGCGCTCAAAGCCGAAAAGCTGTACAGCTTCTCCTCCATCCAGTGGCAGTTCATACAGTGCCCGGCCGTTATCTCCGTCGCGGCTGGCCAGGAACGAGATACTGTTATGATTAGGTCTGAACTGTACGGATGCTACCGAACCGGATGTGTAATACGGCTTGGTGGTGCCCTCGGCTACATCTAATACGTAGAGATGATTGCTGTTGCCGGCGTTTTCTTCGTACGGATCAGCCGGTACGCTCACGGTGTAGGCGATATGACTGCCATCATCGGAAATAACCGATCCGGAAACGGATTTCATTTTGGCTATATGCTCCGGGGTTACTTCCTGAGCCTGTAATGCCGAAAATGAAAGTAAAAATGTAAACCCAATCAGCAGGCTGAAAATTTTAGCCAAACTTTTCTGATTGGGAGCTCTATCATGTACTCTCAACTTCATAGTTTTATTCTTTTTCGTTACGGTTTAATGGATACATATTTAACGTGTGTTCGATATAAAATAAATGTAAAAGCATTGAAAAAGTCCCTTCCTTCTTCAAGGAGGGGATATAGGGGTGGTTAAATCCAAAATCGGATCAATTTTGAAGCCTGAAATCATCAAGACTACCTCCCCCAACCCCTCCTTACACCCCGACGTTTCGAGGGCAGGCAGGAGGGGAAAATTATATTCAATATACTTATCTCGAACTCACATTATTTAAAATATAATGAAAATGAGTTAGAGCTAAATACCCAGATTGAAAATGTGTTTTACTCATTTTTGGTCAACGTGTTTTGTATTTTAAAGATGTTCTTAATAACCTCAGTTCGATTAATAATCTTATTTAAACCAATGAAGAATTCTCCCCTAACAAGGGGAGCTAAAGAGGGGTGTCTATCGGGTTTTTCATAAATCTTATGAACATCCCCCTCAATCCCCCTTTGTTTAGGAGGACTTTTGATGTCATTGTCTCAGAGTCGAACTCAGGTTAATAAGTGACTCAACGTTTATTTATCAGACCTGAAAACCGGTTAACAACATGAAAAAAAGTATACTGCCAGTTCTATTCATCGCCCTGTTTACGGCTTGTCAAACCTCAAACCAGACCGTAGACTATTCCAACAACACCCTCTACTCCACTCTTTGGATTCAGACGGCCGCTGAGTACGAAGCTCTAACATATCAGGCGTACAATACGGCTGAATCCCTTCTTCCGGTTGCTCTTGAAGACTCGTCATGGACGGCTTCTTTGGAACAGGAAGACCCCTATTTCGACAAACCGCCGGCCATAATTCTGGATCTGGATGAAACAGCTATTGACAACTCCTTTTATGAGGCGAGGGGTATTTTGGATCAAACCGGTTATGACGCCGTAACATGGAATAACTGGGTGCGGGAGGCCGAAGCTGAAGCAATAAAAGGAGCTCTAGAGCTTACGAATGATGCAAATGACCTGGGAATTGCCGTTTTCTATATCACCAACCGGGATGCAGAAGTTCAGCCCTATACGGAGCAAAATTTACTTGAATTGGGCTTCCCTGTTGAAGAAGGCTCGGTAATGAGTAACGGCGGCCAACCCGATTGGACCTCAGCGAAAATAAACCGAAGGAAAGTGGTAACTGAGAATTACAGAGTTCTGATGCTTTTTGGCGACGACCTCAATGATTTTGTGCCGGCCCGGGAAATTTCTATCGACGAACGAAAGGCGTTGGCCGAGCAATATTCGGATCATTGGGGGGTTAAGTGGTTTGTACTGCCCAATCCAAATTACGGTTCCTGGGAACGAGCTCTTTATACAGGCGATGAACAAACGGAAGAAGAGATGCAAGAAACCAGACTCAACCTTTTGAAAGATAAGCGTAATTGAGTTCGTAAAAGATTTAACAATTTCTTGATTCGCCTTTTAGTCAGGGAGTTCGTTTTTTAAGAGATAACTATGTTAAACCTGATTATTTAAAAACCAAAAACATCCATCCATGAGTAAAAAAGGATTTAGCCGATTAGAATTTTTGAAAGCCGGGGCCATGTCTACCGCTGCATTGGGAACCGGGGCACTCGGACGAACATTTCAAAAACCGGATACAAAAAAATCATCCTTTGGGGATGCAAAAAATGTCATCTTTCTGGTTGTGGATGGGATGAGCGCGGGTACCCTGGCCCTGGCCGACCTGCTTAAACAGCGGCAGTATGGAGAAAAAACCAACTGGATTAAACTGTATGAGTCTGACCGTGAGTATCATCGCGGGCTGATGGATATGGCTTCTCTAAATTCAGTGGTAACGGGATCGGCCGCGGCGGCGTCATCATGGGGAAGTGGTAACCGAATTAACAACGGAGCCTTAAATACAGGACCCAACGGCGAAGAGTATAAAACCATTTGCGAAATTTTCCGAGATGCGGGGAAGGCAACCGGATTGGTAACCTCAGCGCGTATTACCCATGCTACTCCTTCAGGATTTGGAATTAATATGCCGTCGCGAGGTATGGAAGATGAAATTGCTGAGCAGTATGCTGAGCGGGGTTATGATCTGCTGATGGGTGGAGGCGCTCGTCACTTTTCGGCAGATAGCCGGGACGACGGCAAGGACCTCTACTCTGTCTTTGAGCAGAACGGTTACACGGTGGCAAGAAATAGGACAGAGATGAATCGTGCAACCCGGAACAGTAAACTCCTGGGAGTGTTTTACGATTCGCATCTGCCTTACATGGTTGATCATAATACGCTGCCTGAACTTCAGGAGAGAGTTCCCACGCTCGCCGAGATGACAAAAACAGCGCTGGATAGACTGAACAGAAATGAAAACGGATTTATCCTTCAGGTTGAAGGCGGGCGGGTGGATCACGCCGCACACGGTAATGACCCTGCCGGACTGATTTACGATCAGATCGCTTTTGATGATACCATCAAAGAAGTGATGGACTTTACCGAGAGCCGTGACGATACACTGGTTATTCTGACGACGGATCATGGTAATGCAAATCCCGGACTGAGCGGGCTTGGCTCCGGTTACGGTGACTCACCTGCCATGCTGGATACGATTCAGGATTACCGCCACAGTTTTGAGTGGATGTACAGTGAGATGGGCTATCATTGGTCGGACGATTCGCTTGAAGGTGTTACCGTAAAGGATATTATGGACCACGTGGAGTACGCCATGAACACCAAAATTACCCGAGAACAAGGATTGATGCTGAAACAGGCTTTTCAGGGAACATTCCGCTCGCCGTTCCGGAATCGTCAGCAGCCATCGGGAGTGTTGTCGGGCGTACTGGCCAACTACAACGGGATTAATTTCATTAGCACAAACCATACGGCCGATTATGTAGAGATAGCTGCCTGGGGCCCCGGAAGTGATCAAATCCCAACATTTGTACGAAATACCGCACTCTTCGACCTGATGGTGGATATGGCCGATGTGCGAGCGTACGCCACAGGCTAAAAATCCTCGACCTCGTCAGACGGCTTCCCGCCGTCAGACGAATGATTCATATGGCGTATCTGACAAAGACCTCCCCTCACGCCTGCCCGGAGCGCTTCGGGGAGAGGGGATTGAGGGGTGTGTTCAAAAGGTTTGGTTGAAACCTCGAAATCAAACGACTCACTCGGGTTGCTATCAAAATTCGTCCATGAGTTGTACCGCCTCATTGCTACTAGTTATTTCAAACGAATCCCTCTGTTCGGCGGTGTTTATCGTGATCCTCATACCCCGGGTTTCGCTGTGCTTCACCCGGGGCTTTTATAAAAAAGAAAGTCAAGAACATTTTTTCCCCGTGATGTCCCGATTCGCTTTTGACTTTTCAGGACACCCTTTCTTACAGGCAATGAT
>NZ_JAWLDW010000134.1:0-6777 GCF_041686455.1 Rhodohalobacter sp. | reverse complement strand
TGCCAGTTATGAGTCTGAAAATGCCGGGAATCTGGAAACAGCTATTGAAGTACTTGATTCGGTATACGATGCTGAATCATATGAACTGAATTTACGACTCGGGTGGCTGCACTATCAAAAAGGTGAGATGGACGAGTCGATGATTTATTACAGACGTGCCGTTAATCTGAAGCCGTATGCGATTGAACCTAAACTCGGGCTTGCTTATCCCTACTCATCCATGGCCATGTGGGATGAAATTATTGAACTGTATGATAAAATATTGGAAACGGATCCGCAGAACAGTCTCGTTAACTACCGTCTTGGTTTGATATATTATAACCGGGGACAGTATGAGCGAGCTGATGGTTATATCGAGAAAACGGTAAATCTCTACCCGTTTGATTACGATTCGCTGCTGCTCTTTGCCTGGAATAAATTAATGATGCAGCGGACCAGGGAAGCAAAAGTACTCTTTGAAAAGGTACTGCTTGCCAATCCAGGCGATGAATCAGCAATGAATGGATTGAGCTTGATACAGTGATTTGTACCAACGGAATCGGGTCCGGTGTACTTTACTCACTATTAAAAGCTCCATTAAAAATGCTGTCGCGAAAATAATCACGACAGCATTCAATTTTAAAGATTTTCTATTCCGAAATCATTTGCCTACATACGACGCATACATCCAAACCAGTTTCTCCTGCTCGCTGATGTAGTCGCTCATCAGAGCGTTCGTTCCTTCATCGTCGGCTTCGCCGGAAAGTGCAAGAATTTCACGCTGCATTTTCAGCGTTATCTTAAACGCTTCCAGAATTTCATTCACTGCCGCTTTTCCGTCTGACACTTTTTCACTTTCAGTGATTTCAGACACTTCTACATATTTTGTGTATTTGTGGTTTGGAGTATAACCAAGCGTAAGGACCCTCTCCGCAACCTCATCAATTTTTATTTTGAGGTCATCATAAAGCTCTTCAAACTTTTCGTGCATTACAAAGAATGAATCCCCTTTGATGTTCCAATGATATCCTCTTGTATTCTGATAAAATACTGAGTAATTGGCCAATAATGTATTCAGTTTATCGGCTAACTTTTTTGTTTTATTACTGTCCAAACCTATTCTGTTTTCTGTACTCATATCTCTATGTTATTTTACTGTTTCAATTCTCATTGACATATACTTAAAATACTAAATTCAGCCTCCAAAATCCCTATTTCTTATTGATACAGGGCATCAATAAAATCGAACGGTAAATAAGGTTTTTAGCTATGCGCATTCTTTCTGAAAGATAGATTTCTTCACTATTTGATCTCACTTTCACCCAAAATGTCTGCATCTCAATCCGATAGCAAATAATAAAGGGTGAATGTTGATTATTCCAATATTCTTGTATATTCGCTTAGAGATCAGAATATCAATTTAAAAAACCAATCAATATGAGAGAACTAATCGTATTTCTAATTGTCACATTAACGTCACTGTCATTTGTATCCACAGCCGACGGACAGATTTTTAACAGGCTTAAAGACCGTGCAAAGAAAGCGGCTGGGGATAAGGTTGAGGAGAAACTTAGCAATGAGGTTGAGAAAGCAGCCGAAAGAGCCGTAGAAAAAAGCTGGCAATCCATTTTTGGTGAAGAATTTGGTTCAGAAGGTGATGGTATAAACGTTTCATTTGCCATGAACAGCAATGCAGTCACTGAAGAGGCGTATCGGTTTGATGTCATCACAACCATGGAGGTTGAAACCGTTCAGAAGAATGGCAACTCTGAAGGACCCATGATCATGAAAATGCATTTCAATGATGCAGAAGCCTATTCCGGAACCAAATTCTCTGGCGAACAGATCGATGAGTCTGAAGGTGAAATGTTTATGATTTATGATCTGAAGAACGAATCGATGGTTATGCTGATGGAGAATGAAGATGGTAAATTTTCATTCGCCTATGACTGGAGACAGGCTCAAATGCTTGCAGAAGATTTTGATGATATGGAATCCAACGAAGGCACAGTCTCTGACGAGGAGGAAGAGCAGGAAATGGAAGAATGGGAGAACTTTGAGGAGATCGGTACCAAAACCATCGCCGGGCTGGATTGCCGCGGATACAGATCTGAAAATGAAGAGAGCGTGATGGAGTACTGGGTAACCGAAGACGAGGATTTAGGGATCTATAAGATGCTCCGAGTCAATGAACAAACCAAGCATCTGAAAGGAAATGTACCGGAGAACTATCCCGCCGGAATGCTGATGGAGATGACCCAGGAAGATCTCGGCAGTGGCGAGAAAACCACAATGCGAGTAACCGATATCAACAAAAACGCATCCGTTACATATACAATGAGTGATTATCCGCCGATGTCGATTGGCGGAGACAGCCGCGATTAGGATTAATTCAGAGCCTCCTGACTGTAAGTTTTACATCAGTTCGTAATAAGAATTATGGAAAAGAGTCTCCCCTTCCTAAGGGGAGATTTAGAGGGGTTTCTTAATTCTATAAAATTTCAATATTTCATTTCAGGATTTAATTCAAACGTTAATTACTGATGATATATAAAGTTCAAAAAACTGTATAGAATTTATTCCTGGGGATTTTAACTATTTCCAACCACCCCTTAATCCACTCCTTCATAAGGCGGGGAAATTGGTGGCTTTGCTCAGATTAGAATAACTTTGAAATTATGTCCTTAATCAGAGAAAAAGATACAGAGTTGACCTACAGGTTACCCAGGTTGGGTTTTAGATCGCGGAATTCATCCGGTATGAGTGGATTGTCTAACTCAAAGAGGATCCGCTCATTCAGGTTTAACTTCTCAACAATATCGCCGTAGTAGCGGTTAAAAATGGAGTCCAGTTCACCGTTATCACTGATGCGTTCCATCCCCTCCTCTACGCGGACTGCCAGATCAGATAAATCGGGATTCACATAGAATACGAGCGGGAATGGATAAAATATCAGAATATTCTGATCGATGGTTAAACCTTCTCTTTGTGAAGCCCGATTTTCATAAACACTCATTACTTCATTTGCACCAAAAGCAGTGTAGTCGAAAAGGTCATTCTCAAGTCGTACAAAGATGTCGTCAAAATCTCCATCTTCAACCACTTGATATCCGTTCTCCCGGAAAATAACCGCGTCACTCCACGTTTCGGGAATTCCGTGCTTCAGCTGCTGAACCTCTTCCCTATTGCTGATATTTTTGAATGTTTCTGAATCACCTTCGCGAATAATCGGAACCCTGTAGCCCAACAGATTCTTCGTCATAGGCTTGGGAATCACAATCATGTCTCCTTCCTCAAACTTCTGGTTTCCGGCAATGGTAACAAACAGATCGTGACCTTTTTCGCTAAACACCAGAGCTTCATCATCCCCGGGATACTCATCGAGGGTCTCCTTGATTTCCCATGGCCCAAAATCTTCTTCCGTTGCCTTTAAAACAGCGGCTAATACCTCTTTCTCGTAAACCTGCCGAATCTGTGAACGGTTGCCATTCCAAAGATCTACCATAGTAGTGTCGCTTATTGAAGCATTTGAAGTTTTAGATTGTGACTCATTGCCATTACACGAAATCATAATGAGTGAAAATGTAAAGAGTATAAGAGCCGCCGCTGTCATATGGTCTCTCATGATGTTGCAACCAGTTGCTCTTCGAGTTCTTCCAGGGATTTATTCTTCGTTTCCGGAACCACTCTCCAGACAAAGAAAAGTCCAATCAGGGCAAAAATTCCGTAGAGTAAAAAGGTCATGCTGTTTCCCAGGGTAGCCAGCTCCCACGGGAATACGAGCTGCACCAGGAAGCTAATGGCTGAGTTGATAAAGCCGGCAAAGGAGATCGCAAATCCTTTCACGCGAAGTGGAAACAGCTCCGAGAACATCACCCACATCACAGGACCCAATGAGATCGCAAAGGATGCCACAAATCCTAAAATGGCAAATAGGATCAATTTCGGGTTGATATCGATGGCGGCCGTAATAATCTGGGATTCAAACTCAACGGCTGCCTCAGATCCCAGCGTTTCGGTTAGAGCGGCTCTGAACTGAACATCATCATCGTAGGTGATATTGGCCATATTCGCAGATAAAAGGTCCAGGTTGACGGGAGCCTCGATGGTTTGAATACTCTCCTCATCCAGCTCGTACGTTGCTGCATTGAACCCGTAGGCCAGAAGCATCATCATGAGTGTAATGCCTGTCAGGCCACCAATAAGAAGCGGTTTTCGGCCCAGCTTGTCGATCAGCATGATGGCAAATACCGTGAACACCAGGTTGGTTAATCCCACAAGTACAGCCTGCATAAATGAGGCGTCCGTTCCAATTCCCGACTGTTCAAAAATGACCGGAGCGTAAAAGAACACAGCGTTGATCCCGGTAATTTGCTGCAAAACGGCAAGAGTCACACCAATAAGAAGCACATACCGCAGATAGGGATGAAAGATCTCTTTGATCGAAACTTTCTCCTTCTCTTTATCAGCTTCGAGGTTTTCCAGGATATCACTGACCTGCTTTTTGGCACTCTCAGGCCCTACAATCTGGGTGAGGGTATTCTCTCCGTCCTCCCTGTTGCCGATCATAATTTGCCAGCGCGGACTCTTGGGTACAAAATAGAGCCCGATAAAGAATATGAGGGCCGGCAACGTTTCCAGACCCAGCATCCAGCGCCAGGTATGTTCATCTATCATTAACGCCTGAGCCCATGCCGCATCTGACTGTGCCCACTGCAAAATCAAATAGTTGGTAAAAAAAGCGGCGGAAATTCCCACCACGATATTCAGCTGATTGAAGCTCACCAGGCGTCCCCTGATTTTGGGCGGTGCAATTTCACCGATATACATAGGCGGAATGATCAGTGCAAAACCGACGCCAAACCCGCCCAGCATTCGCGCGATGACCAGGAACCAGAATGTTTGTGCCAGTGCTGATGCAATAGCAGAAATAGCAAACAGTACTGCGGCAATTTTAAGCGTTGTGCGTCGGCCAAGACGGTCGCTTAACGGTCCGGCAAACAGCATGCCCAACGTTGAGGTTAAGGTAAGCGAGCCCACGGCCCATCCCAGCTGCAGTTTTGAGAGACCGAACTCCGGCTCTATAAACCGTACAACACCGGAGATAACGGATGCGTCGAATCCCATCAAAAACCCGCCCAGCGCCACCGTTAAAGCCACCCGGGTTACATACACTTTTCTACTGTCCATACATGATCTTATGCGTGATGATTTCCTTTTATCTTAAAGCTCTCACAACTTTTATACAATGAGAATTTAATGGGGATTTTATCCAGATGATTCAAGATGCATTTATGTTTGAACACAAAGCCGATAGTTCTTCATGAAAAGATATAAACCATCATTTGATCCAATTATTTAAACTAAGAGAATTTTACTTAACCAAACAGTATTTCTATTTGTCCCATTAAAAGCTTTAAACAATTATGTAATTCATTTCAGCCCTAAGTTTAGGGTGAATAAATACATGTTAAGTTCCTTTTCAACCTCTTCAGATTTCTCAACTTAATGAATTGCTTTCCACCACGTTTTTAATAAACTTAGGAAGTAACAATTAATAAACGCCATAACGATGGAAAAGGCACTACTTGACGAACTTTCACAACTTAATAAAAGCGAAAAATTGATTTTGGTCGAAGCTTTGTGGGATTCAATTGCATCAGACCCATCGGAAGTGGAAGTTCCAGAACATCACAAAGCCATTATTGAAGAACGGCTTAAAACACTTGAGCAAGATAAACAAACAGGGTCTAGCTGGGAAAAAGTCCGTCAAAAATATCTCTAACCCACCGTGCCAATATCATTGATACTTACCGAAAAGGCACAGGAAGATTTAGATGATTCCTACCAATGGTATGAAGATCAAGAGCCAGGATTAGGTAAAGAATTTATTCGATGTATTGATGCCAAAATTGCGAAAATTAAACGCAATCCATTTCATCATCAGGTTGTACAAAGTGACCGGGTTCGTCGAGCTCTAACTAACAGATTTCCTTTTTCCATCTATTTCGTAGATGAAGAAGAAATCATTGTCATTTTTGCAATTCTTCATCAAAAAAGAAGTCCTGATTTCTGGAAGTCGAGATTATAGCCGTGGAAACTTATCAAGCGTTTCAACTGGATTTTGCCGCTTATAGCCGGTAATAAAGATTTTCAGAGTTGCAGCATTTCCTGCTTTTTATCACTTTGGAAGTCAATAAAGACAAAACCGGTTAAACGCCAAACCGTTATAAGGCTTTATTAAATTAAATCGTAAAAATGGATCGAATATCACAAGACCTTCTTTTTCGCGCTCCTTTCATGAGCCTAATAATTATCTATTTTTCTATGCTTGGGTGCTCAAAATCATCTAAGATAAATCCAGCTAAAAAGACAGACGCTGATAAGAACTTGATCCAACAAAAAAAAGAGCAAGAAATTCAAGTTGTAGATGGGCGATATATAAGTATTGAAGATTCATTGGCAGGAGTTGAAATCAAAAATGATACATATATTATGTTTTACGAAGGGCACGAAACAGTACCTTCTGATCATTATCAGATCATTATTACAGACTCAATAGCATTTCGAGATACTACATACAGAAATGGAAAATACTTAACGCTTCAGAATCAAAGTATGACATTGAAATATGCTATTGATTATTGGCAGGATGATTACATAAGTCTCATTTATCTGCCTAGAGGAAATTTTTTGAACTCTGAGTTCAAGTAATAAGTGCAACACGAAAAGTAACCCTGAGGGGCGCGCCCCTCAGGGTTTTCGGCCAAGCGGCTTATATTCGTGTTACTATGCAAA
>NZ_JAWLDW010000133.1:0-6807 GCF_041686455.1 Rhodohalobacter sp. | reverse complement strand
TTCCGGCGGAAACAATTGCAGTTGTAAACCATAAAAATAGCAGAAACCATTACAAATCATAGATTGACAGATATGAAGATTCGATACATTCTATCATTACTAATAACAACTCTGCTGATTCTTACTTCTTGCGACTCCGGTTCTGTTACCGATACAGACGAAAATGAATTTTCGTTCGATCACGAAATCAACCCGGGTCAGTCGGCTTCTAAATTTCTGTCTGATGATGATTTTGAACGTTTGGTTATTCAGGTTCAATATATGCAGGGATATGAACCTACGCAGGAAGGACTCCAAAATCTGGAATCATTTCTAAGTGACCGGTTGAATAAATCAACTGTTACAATAATGGAACCGGAAGAAATACCGGCTTCCGGCGAGAGTTTATACACAGCGAATGATATTCGTGACCTGGAGCGCGAATACCGATCTCAGTTCTCTTCGGAAGATGAAATTGCAGCTTATTTTATTATTGTGGACGGAGAGTATAGTGAAGGTAATGTTCTCGGTATTGCCCATTTCAATACCTCCATGGCACTCTTCGGGCCAAAGTTTAATGAAGTGAGCAGCGGAATTGGCAGCCCTTCCAAAGAGGATGTCGAGACTATTGTATTGAGGCATGAATTTGGTCACATCTTAGGGCTTGTAAATAATGGAGTGGATATGCAGACCAACCATCAGGATACAGATAACGGCCGTCACTGCGACAACGATCAATGCCTGATGTACTACGCATTCCGTAATGCTGATCTATTTGCCAATATTTTTGGGGGAAATATTCCAGAACTGGATGAAAATTGTGTGGCGGATCTGCAGGCTGTGGGCGGGAAGTAGTATAGCCCGGCCATGAATGACCGGCTCGTGTTTTAAACCCCACAGCTTTGGTGCTTTTTGCTCATCAAAATCTTGCTATTGAAAAACCCATTCATGGGTTTCATGCACGAGCCTGCCTGCGCTTAAACTTTGGAAGGCAGGCCGGGGATTTATCCCAGAAAATCAAGGATTCAAGTCTATCACCGATCATAAATGACCGGCTCGCATTTAAAAAACCCAAACTTGGGGCTTTTCACAGCACTTCACCTATTAAATTTTTCCTCAACCTTGTAAGGCTTTCCCTTAAATCTTGTCTTACTTAAAAAGGAAAGAAAATTAATAGACATGAACAGTTTTGTAATTAATCATCTTCACGTTGTATTTGGAACAAAAAACAGAGTACCATTAATTGAGCCGGAGCTTGAACAATCGATCTACAATTATATTGGAGGTATTGGACGAAATTTGGGAATTCCGATCCTTAAAATTGGAGGAATGAGTGATCATATCCATCTTTTAATGATGCTCCCAGCCACTATTTCTTTGAGCAAAACAATGCACAATATTAAAGGAAGTTCATCCAGATGGATCAACGACCAATTCTTCCAAGACAATGAATTTAAATGGCAAGGCGGATATAGTGCATTTAGTGTGAGTTTGTCAAATATTGATAAAGTAAAACAATACATCGAGCGTCAAAAAATTCACCATCAATATTACAGTTATGAAGAAGAACATCGTGGATTTCTTAGAAGGCATAATATTATCGAGTAATCCCGTCTCATTGCCGGCCATGAATGACCGGCTCGTGTATTAAGCCCCAATCTTGGGGCTTTTTTTATGTTCAAAATTTTGAAACTGAAAAACCCATTCATGGGTTTCACATACGAGCCGGGGATTTATCCCCGGAAAAACTCACGAAAACCGATCTGCCAGACGGTTTATCAAATATCCACTCTCTTTCAACGCCTGTGAAGCAAAACTTCCAAAGAAGTCCGTTACAGATTCAAACTCTTTGATAAAGCCCTTTTTGTCATCTGCCTCTACCATCTCCATCAACTTTTTTTGGTGATTAAAGAAAGCGAGCAGCAGATCACGACGCTCTTTATTGGCAAATACAATGTCTGCATAAAGTTCAGCATCCTGGGCAAAAATTCGGCCGGTCATCATCAGTTCAGCCCGGTAGATCGGACTGGAATACTCCAGCATCTCTTCCGGATTCAGATCATATTGCTTCATAAACGAGCCGTGAAGCAGAGCCACAAAGTGCCTCAGTCCCTGCACCAGATTCATCACGTGATCATGTTTTTCAGGTTCGGCATCAATCACGCGCATCCCCCAAAGTCTGCACTGTTCTTTAAACCAATCGGCTTTTTCAGAGTCTCGGCCTGAGCAGAAGACCATCAGCTGTTTCGACAGATTAGGAACAGAAGGCCCGTGCATCGGGTGAAGTCCCACAACCGGCCCCGGATGTGCCTCCAGCATCACTTGAAGCGGTTTTGATTTGTTTGAAGTAAAATCAGCCAGAATGGTATCCGGTTTCAGCTTTGGTGCCAGCCGGCGGATGACATCTTCAGTCACATTAATGGGCACGGTCACAATTACCATGTCCAATTTAGGCGCCATCTCTTCCAGTTGATACCAATTCGATTTATCCAGGCTGTACGAAATATGTTCACTGTTACCCGTAAACTTCCTGTAAAGTGATCCCATCCCGCCTTCACCGCCGACATAGAGAATATGTTTCGGCTCTTCTGTGGAACGCGGAAATGTTTTTGCTGACTGAGCTGCACGGCTTGATGCCATAACCATCCTCAGAAAATCTTCAGCCCAATCGGGATCAATTCCCTTTTCTTTAGCTTTTTGCCGAAATGCCTCGGTTTTTTCCTGTTCACGACCGGCAACAAAAACCGGCAATTGTTTTTCAACTTTGGTCTGAATGACATCCTGAACAACCCGATTCCTTCTTTGTAACAGCTCAAGAATCTGATTGTCAATATCGTCGATTTGATTGCGTTGTTCCTTTAAGTACTTCTGGTCGGACATTATTTTAAAATATTGAGTAAAAATCTGGTATCGAATAACAAGAGGCATAAAAGTACCCTAATTCCTGCAAAAATGTGTAATAGAGAATGATTTTGTGCTATAAATGTTTTAATCGGATGAATACATACTTATCTTTGGTTTATGTCAAATTTTAAGCTTCATTCACCCTGGGAGCCGGCCGGCGATCAGCCAAACGCTATTGAAGAACTTACCGAGGGCGTTCAAAACAATGATAAATTTCAGACACTTTTAGGAATTACCGGTTCAGGTAAAACGCGAACCGTAGCCGGCGTGATTGAAAATGTACAAAAACCCACGCTGGTGATGAGTCACAATAAAACACTTGCGGCGCAGCTCTATCGCGAGTTAAGTGATTTTTTTCCCGAAAACCGGGTGGAGTTTTTCATCTCTTATTACGATTACTACCAACCGGAAGCCTATCTCTCCTCGCAGGATAAATACATCGAAAAAGATCTTTCTATTAACGAAGAGATTCAAAAACTGAGGCTTCGGGCAACGAGTTCACTTCTTTCCGGCCGGCGTGATGTGATTATCGTCTCATCCGTGAGTTGCATTTACGGTATTGGATCACCATCAGAATATGAAAAATTGATCATAAACCTGAAGGTAGGCCAGGATATCCCAAGAAACACCCTTCTCTATGATCTTGTAGATCTACACTATCGAAGAAGTGATCATGAATTTACCCGTGGAACTTTCCGGGTTAGAGGCGATGTAGTTGACATCTACCCCGCTTACTCCGAAGAGGGATTGAGAATTACCATGTGGGGTGATGAAATTGAAAAAATGCAGGTTTTCGATGTGGAATCGGGTAACATTATCGACGATGTGGATGAATTTCGAATCTACCCCGCTTCTCACTATGTAACCACACAGAGCCGTCTTGAAGAGTCTATTAAACAGATTCGGGATGAGATGCATTGGCGGGTTGATGTACTGCAGGATGAACAAAGATTCCTGGAAGCAAAGCGTCTTGAACAACGAACACTTTTTGATATTGAGATGATGCAGGAGATCGGCTACTGCTCCGGCATTGAGAACTACTCCCGCTATCTCAGCGCCCGTAAACCTGGCGAACGACCCTACACGCTGATGGACTATTTTCCGGATGATTATCTGCTTGTTGTAGATGAGAGTCACCAGACCGTTCCTCAGATCGGAGCCATGTATGGCGGCGACCGATCGCGAAAAATTGAATTGGTTGAACACGGGTTCAGACTTCCATCCGCTATGGACAACCGGCCGCTTACGTTCGAAGAGTGGGAATCGATGGTCAACCAGGCGATTTTTGTTAGTGCTACACCGAGTGATTATGAATTGGAGAAATCAGACGGAATTTATGTTGAGCAGATTATTCGTCCAACCGGCCTGATGGAACCGGAAATTGAGGTACGCCCTCTCGATACACAGGTGGATGATCTTCTCGAAGAGATTCGGAAAAGGGCTGAGAAGAACGAACGGGTACTCTGCATTACGCTCACGAAGAGACTCAGTGAGGAGCTGAGTGAATATCTGAAAAACCTCGGCATTCCGGCAGCCTACATGCACAGCGAACTGGATGCGATGCAGCGTGTGGAAGTGCTCTATAAATTCCGGCGCGGTGACTTCAAAGTGCTTGTCGGTATTAACCTGCTCCGGGAGGGAATTGATATTCCTGAACTGAGCCTGGTTGCCATTTTGGATGCTGATAAAGAAGGGTTTCTGCGTTCCGAAACATCTCTGTTTCAGATTGTTGGGCGTGCTGCCCGAAATGTTGGCGGCAAGGCAATTCTTTACGCTAACAAGATCACGAAAAGCATGCAGAAGGTGATTGATGAAACAAACAGGCGCCGGGAAATTCAAAGAAAATACAACGAAGAACACGGAATCACGCCGCAAACCATCCAGAAAGAATTGAAACCGCTTGTAGACCCAACTCTCATTTCCACCCAAGACTTTACACTGGATTCAACTGAGCAGGAACAACAGGATTATCTGGAGACTGTACGAGTGGCCGAAGATGGAATACAATACAAGGCAAATCCGGCCATGAAAGAAGTTACATTTGAAAATAAGGAGAAGTTTCTCGAATATTTACGCGGATCGATGCTCCAGGCTGCCAAAAATATGGAGTTTGAAGAAGCCGCGCGTATTCGCGACCAAATCGCAACACTAGAAAAAGAAATCTAAATCAATTATTAATCACTTCATGGGTAAGAAAATTGAATTCTTTAAAACATTTGTTAAAGATCGCGATGTTGCTTCAGTCATTCCCACCTCGCCGCGATGTGTAAAAAAAGTATGTTCAAACATCGATTTCACGAAAGATTTTACCTTAGTTGAATATGGGCCTGGAAATGGCGCTTTCACTCACTATTTGATTGAAAACATGTCGCCAGGCTCCAGACTTATACTAATCGAGGCAAACCAGAATTTTGTTTCGTCCCTGAAAGATTCCATTAATGATTCCCGGGTTGAAATTCATAATATACTCGCCGGTGATGTTGAAGCCGTGCTGAGTGATGATGTTATTGGCAATGTAGATTATGTGCTTTCAGGTATTCCGTTCTCTTTTCTTGATTGGGATCGAAAAATTGAGGTACTTCAGGCAACCAAGAAAATTTTAAAAGATGATGGAAAGTTTCTCGCCTACCAGACCAGCGGTCACCTGAAGAAGCCCGTGATGAAGGTATTTGGAAATTTTGAAACTGATTTCGAACCACTCAATATCCCGCCCTATTTTATCTATAAAATTCACAAAAACGGGCATTAACCTTACCCATTCAGACCGCTACACGCGGTCAGACGGATTGATAGGGTTTACTGACCGGAAGTTTGATAAAATTTAGTCAGTCGATAGCATGAACACCCCTCCCTCCGCAAGCGGAGTACTCCCCTCGAGGGAAGACTTTTACTAAAGACATGGTATCTTTAGAAAGTGTTTTGTGCGAAGGATCTTCAATTTTAGATTATTCAAGATATATATGGAGTGAAAGGATTAAACATACCATGTCTCACACCAATAAAGTTTGGCTAGTCGGCGGTACTCCTTGTCGAGGAGAGAGCCGGGCATAAAACCCAGGTCAATTTCTAACTTCTCAAATCATCAACGGTCTGCCCGCTTGGAGCGGAATGATCGGTTCTGCTTATGAATACTGACGGAAAGAAAATCATACCGCCTGAGTCCCTTCTTGAAGCTTACAGTCAAGGTATTTTTCCAATGAGCGAGTCGCGGCATGACGATACAGTTGGGTGGTACTCTGCTCGCCAACGCGGCATTATTCCGATTGAGAATTTCAAAGTTTCCTCAAACGTGGAGCGAATTATTCGTCAGGGTAGATTTAAATGCAAGGTAGATACCTGCTTCAGAACGGTGATGGAAGAGTGTTCCGATCGAAATACTACCTGGATCTCAGATCTTATTATTGATTCTTTTGAAGTATTGCACCTTACCGGCCATGCTCATTCCGTTGAAATGTACAATTCTGCCGGTGAACTTGCCGGTGGCCTTTATGGTGTATCACTCGGTGCAGCCTTTTTTGGTGAATCAATGTTCAAAAATGATAAGGAAGCAGATAAAGTGGCTCTTTGGTACTGCCATAAAATATTGCAGGATAATGGATTTGAACTTTGGGATACGCAGTTCTATACCGATCACCTTGCTCAATTCGGATGCGTTGAAATTTCGGCCAGGGAGTATCAAAACCGATTGGACAGTGCGATGGAAAAAAGAAATATGGAGTTTAAAATATAATAATCTTCCCTTGAGGGAAGTGTCCCGACTGCTATTGTCGGGACGAAGGGTGTAAGGTCTATTCCTGATCCACGATTTATAAACAAAAAAAGACCTGCCAGGTTTTAAAAACCTGGCAGGTCTTGAAGAATTTTTACTATTGTCACCCGTCTGACCGCTTGGTTCGGTCTGACGGGTGATTTGAACTATTTTGG
>NZ_JAWLDW010000132.1:0-6870 GCF_041686455.1 Rhodohalobacter sp. | reverse complement strand
AGATTACAGTTCGTAGTCGGTTGTCATAAAATTAATGCCCTGATGGAGATCTCCATCGTAGTCAAAGAAAGCGTTGTTTTCCCAAGACGATCCGGTTCCCCAGAGGTCTTTCATGTCGGACGTGATCCAGGCCGGCTCCCAAACCATCACACCGCTTCCGCCGCCATCCATTACAGCTTGTGTTAAATCGATAAAATATTGAAGCTGTCCCTCTTTCGTAGCGGGATAGTTGGGCTCAATAGCACTCTGACCAAAGATATTGTTGTACTGATCTGCGTTTTCGGTTGTCCAGGGATAGGCCGTTTCCACAACCATCACTTCGCGATCAAATTTATCCCGAAATGTTGATATATAATCATCGAGTTCAATCAGTGGCGTATCAGAAAAGTGACTGTAGTATGAAATTCCGATGATGTCAAAATCACTGACCCCACCTTCGCTCATAATATTTTCAAACCACCATTCGGTATTTTCAGGCTGAGCAATGTGGAGAATAATTTTTGGATTGATCTCTGATCCGGCTGCGACATCCAGTACCGCCTGAATACCGCTGTTGATCACCGCGCCAAGATTATCCCAATAGCCATCACAACCGTTCAGTGGTGGAAAGCCTTCAGGTGCGTTGGTAAACATCATACCGCAGTTGGTCTCATTTCCCACCTGCACAAATTCCGGCATTAGTCCTTCTTCGTTAAGCTTTTCGAGCGTTTGATAGGTATACGCATAGACCGAATCTTTCAGCTCTTCAATATCCGTTATCTCAATCCAGGCTGCCGGAATATTCTGGTGCGACGGATCGGCCCAGATATCGGAGTAGTGAAAATCGAGATTGACCGCCATTCCCTGCGCTTTCGCTTCCTCCATACTTCGTTTCACATCATCAAATCCGCTGTAAAGAGGTTTCTCGGGATCTTCGTAAACTTCGGTTTGAACCCACTCCGGATTGTGCCATAGCCTGAGCCGAACCGTATTGGTTCCATGATCAGCAAATATTTTATAGGGATTCTGAATCTCACTATCTACAGAGTAGATTCCGCCATGATCCAGAATTTGATTCACGTACGAGAGATCGGCGCCCATTATAAATTCATCGGCTGAATAGTAAACCGGATCTGAATCATCCGGCCGGTCATCATCCTGATTTACACGCGGTCCGATGGAAGAATCGGATGAACAGGATGAAAGCAGTAAAAAAAGTAGAAAAATCGTTTTTAAGTAGTTCATTTTACAATGGTTTAAAGCGCATCCAACCGGAACCTAACGATAGAATGTTAACGATAACATTTCACTATCAAGATAGAACAAATTCAAAATATTGCAATAGGCTTCAGCTACTTTTTAATGATTGCCTCAGCAACCGCACGATTTTCGAATCTGAATCGTAGCTGCAATTTCGATATCCTCAGTTTGCTCGCTCTCACCGTCGATCAATTTCAAAAGCTTTTCAGCTGCCCGACGCCCAACTTCGTATGCCGGCTGGTGAACGGTTGTGAGCGGAACCTCCACCAGCGGTGCTCGTATCTCGTCCGAAAATCCTGTGATCGCAAAGTCATCAGGTATTTTTCGCCCGGCCTCCTTAATCGCTTCCATTGCACCAAAGGCAACAGGGTCATTCACACAAACGATTGCCCTGGGTTGATCCGATTGGGGAAGCTCCAGTATTTTTTTCATTGCCTGATATCCTCCCTCCTCTTTAAAACCCGCTTCAACGATCCACTCTCTATTCTCAGTCAGGTTACTTTTTTCAAGCGCTTCTTGATATCCCATGTACCGTTCACGGCCAATGGTTACTTCCCTGGGACCGCTTAAGTGGGCAATCTTTTTGTATTGATGTTTTTCGATCAAATGACGGGTAATCAGTTCCGAACTCTCCCTGTCGTTCACATGAACACAACTGGCCCCAATTCCTTGAATACAGCGGTCAAAAAAAACCAGATGAGTATTCGAGTTAACAATCTCCCTGTAAAAAGTGTAGTCCTCCACCGTTTGTGATGAAGAAATCAAAATACCGTCTACCTGCTGTGAGCGCAGGGTATTAACGGCGTGCTGTTCCCGTTCAAACTGTTCATTGGCGTTTGTCAAGATGAGCTGATAATCCGAGCGGTAGGTCACCTCTTCAATTCCCCGGACCACCTCAGGAAAAAATGCGTGTGTAATTTCAGGAATTACAACGCCAATCGTCTGAGTCTTTCTGGAAACCAGACTTTTCGCTACGCGGTTTGGCGTGTAACCCATGATTTTCGCTTTTTGAATAATCTTCTCCTTTGTCTTTTTATCAACATTGGATCGATCATTTAATGCCCGGGAGACGGTCATAGTAGAGACTCCCAAAGCGTCGGCGATGTTTTTTAAGGTTACCTGTTTTCCCAAATCGGATTGTTTATTCTGATGAATTGTTTTGTGTCGGTTAGTAGTCATCCTGTCAATGCTGTCATCCTGCTGTGTCCCGACTCTTTTTCGGGGAACAGAGTGAAGGATCTCCGGGATATGAAACCCAAAAAAGAAGATTCTTCTCCCGAATCCTCGGGATCAGAATGACAGTATGAACTGAATGAATAATGCGAATATTTACGATAAATTTAAATCCGTTATTAAAATCAGCTACACTTTCACTCTGATAATCAAATAAAAAAAGACCTGAAAACCGTAATTTGATCAGTATGAGGAACCCGGCACTCAACATAAATGCTCGGTTTTTTATGTACCTCCACCTATCAAATGTTGCTACAAAGCCCGATTATCACTTTATTCCTACCATACTTTAACAGAAAAAAATTGTATGAATACAAAACTGCTCATTTATTCGGTACTCGCCCTCCTTTTTATATCTGCATGTTCACAATCTGGGGATGAATCCCTTTATGAACTGCTCGACCTCGAAGAAATTACGGTTGACCAACTGCAAGAACGGTATGACAATGGAAATTTGAACGCATCTCAGGTTGTACGTGCTTACCTCGACAGAATTGAGGAAATAGATAAAAATGGACCCGGATTGAACGCGATCCTTACCGTGAATCCAAATGCCTTGGAAATCGCAGATGAACTGGATCGTGAACGGCGCGACGGCAATGTACGAGGACCACTGCACGGTGTACCCATCATTTTGAAAGATAACATCAACACTGCAGATATGCAGACGACAGCCGGATCCCGATTTATGGAAGGCTCAATCCCGCCCGAGGATGCTTTCATTGTGAAAAAGCTTAAAGATGCCGGAGCCATCATCATTGCAAAGGCAAACCTGAGTGAGTGGGCAAACTTCCACAGTAACATGTCCTCAAGCGGATGGAGTGGATTGGGCGGACAGGTCAATAACCCCTACGATATTACCCGAAACCCGTGCGGTTCAAGCGCCGGTTCGGGTGTGGCAGCATCTGCTAATCTCGCCACATTAACGATCGGTACCGAAACCAACGGTTCCATTGTATGCCCATCCAACGCCAATGGTATTGTCGGGCTTAAGCCTACGATTGGTTTGTGGAGCCGATCCGGCATCATCCCGATTTCCCATACAACCGACAGCGCCGGACCCATGGTCCGAACCGTTCGGGATGCAGCCATTTTGTTAAGTTATGCCACCGGAGTGGATCCGAATGATGACAAAACAGCCGATAGTGAAGAGCATATTCATGAAGATTATACACAGTTCCTGGATGAAAACGGCCTTGAAGGAAAAAGAATCGGATTCTTTACACAACCGATGGGAAGTCATTTCCGGGTAGACACCTTGATGAACCAAACCGTTCGTAAACTTGAAGAGCTTGGAGCGGAAGTGATAGAAATAGACCAAATTTCAGAAACGAATGTTGGCGGTGATGCCTTTCAGGTACTTCTTTATGAATTTAAAGACGGACTGAACAAATACTTCGAATCGCTGGGTGAGGATGCAACGGTCTCCAGCATTGAAGAACTTGCCGAACTTACTCGTGAAAATCCGGAGGAGACCGAGCGGTTTGATCGAAATTTAATCTTTACGGCTTCTGAAAAAGGAGATCTCGATTCGGAAGAGTACCGGGAAGCACTTGAAAATATGCTCCTGCACAGTCGCGATGAAGGTATCGACAAGATGATGGATGAAGAAAATCTGGATGCTTTTGTCTCCCCAACCGGTTCACCCGCATGGAAAACGGATCTGACATTGGGCGATAATTTTGCTCTCTCATCCAGCTCACCCTCTGCCCGGGCCGGATATCCGATCATCAGCCTCCCAATGGGGCAACTGGACGGACTACCCGTGGGTGTCTCTTTCTTCGGCCGAGCCTGGAGTGAACCCGTACTTCTTGAAATTGCTTATGCTTTTGAACAGGCAACCAATCATCGATTTGTACCTGAGTTTAACGACTAAAAAATCCATATCAACATTCCCAACTCAACAGAGCAACCTGATCTATGAGCCGAACCCCGTTGATTGAAGGAAAAAAGATCTCATTCCGTTATGGTGATGAGGTCGTTTTCCGGGATTTTTCGTTTCAGATCAATAAAGGAGACCAGGTTGTTCTGAAGGGGGATTCGGGCAGCGGCAAAACCACACTCTTTCGGTTAATCCTCGGGTTTGAAAAGCTCCAGCAGGGAGATATCACATTCCGGGGAGAATCGATTAAAGGGAATCCGGAGATTGTAAAAAGCCTAAGGAAAAACTCCTCCTGGCTTCCTCAGGATCTGAATATCGGAACCGGCTCAGTTACGGATGTGATCTTATTTCCATTCACCTTCCAGGCTCACAAAGAGAAAAGGCCGGACCGATCCAGAATCGAAGAGATCCTGAAGAGTTTTGGGCTGTTGCCCGGCGAAGTTTTGGATAAATCCTTTGCCGACCTCTCCACAGGACAGCGCCAGCGAATTGGATTGTCTATCTGTATCCTGCTGGATCAGCCTTTTATTCTGCTGGATGAACCCACTTCCGCATTGGATTTGGACTCCAAAAAGCGTGCCGCAAAACAGCTGCTGGATCAATCCGGAAAAACCGTTCTCTCCACTTCGCACGATCCTTTTTGGGTGGAGCGTTGCGATACCGTTATCGATCTGAACAAAGGAAAATAATCGCATGGAAATCATACAACTCAGCTGGCTCCAACTCTCCATTGCTTTCATCAGTTTACTCATTCCGGCTGCCATTCTTGGTTATTACAAAACCGGACTCAACAGCAAAATGGTCATTGCCACCATTCGGATGACGTTGCAGCTCATTTTTGTAGGGTACTATCTCGAATACCTGTTTGAACTGGATAATGCATGGATAAACCTCGCCTGGATCATGGTGATGGTAATTGTTGCCGATTTTGCCACGATCGATCGCAGTGAACTCAGCCGTAAAAAAGAGCTTTTGATTCCGGTATTTGCCGCTACGTTCTTTGGCATTGTACTCATCAATTTCTTTTTCCTTGAACTGGTGATTCAGCTGCCCTCGCTGCTTGAAGCACAGTACGCCATCCCCATTACCGGAATGGTTCTGGGAAACTGCCTTCGCAGTAATGTGATTGGCATCAACGACTTTTACTACAGCCTCAAGGAGAACCGGGAAAGATTTCAATTTTTCCTGTCATGTGGAGCAAGCCGAAGTGAAGCTCTTTACCCGTTTTTTCAGACGGCCCTTAAAAAGTCTGCCAATCCAACCCTGGCATCTATGGCTACGATCGGACTGGTTTCGCTGCCGGGAATGATGACCGGTCAGATTCTGAGCGGAAGTTCACCGATGACCGCCATTCAGTATCAGATTATGATTATGCTGGCCATCTTCTCCGGCACGATTCTCTCCGTCTATCTGGCCATTAAACTATCTAACCGTGCGGTCTTTTTTGACAACGATATGCTGGATGAATCGATTTTAAAGAGTTAGAATTCACTTAGCACATCACGCGTAGGGATAAATCCCGCGCTCGTATGTTTAACCCATAAATGGGTATTTGGTAAAATGACCTGTCAACACCAACCGGACCTGCCCGACCGAATGTAGGCGGATTTGACAGCGTCTGGTTTCTCGCCCCGAGCATTCGGGGCGGATAAGTACGCTGAGTTTCGCTGAGTTAATTCACAGGGATAATACCTCTCCTCACAAAAATATGATGTCACCCCAATCCATAAGGGATGCTCCTTATATAGCCGTCCCGATCAAAAACACCGGGACAGGTTGTGCGTCAGTGCTGGAAAAACAAAGCACAGCATTGCCCGCCGATCAAAGAGAATCGTTCGAATTGCAAAATATTACAGAGGCGGAACACACAGAGTTATTTAAACAAATCTAAACGACCTTATGCAATCATTACCCAGACTCTGTCAGGCTGCGTTAGCCCCTCCTTAATGATGCAGTACGAGAACTAGTGAGCATAAACAGGACGGGCCTACGGAGCGTTTTTAAAATTGGCCCAGGATTTCTATAAACAGAATATTCCTACGGAATTTCTTGAATTTATATTTAACGTGAGTTCGATATAAAATGAATGTAAAAGCATAGAAAAAGTCCCCTCCTTATCCAAGGAGGGGCTCCGAGCGAAGCGATTCCCACGAAGTGATTTAGGGGTGGTTGAAACCAATATAAGATCAGATTTAAAGCCTGAAATCATTAGGGCTACCTCCCCCAACCCCTCCTTACACAGTGTTTTGAAAGGATACATGGGTAACACTTCCATGAAAGTGTAACCTATGTCCCAAAACAAAACAACACAGGAGGGGAGAATCATTTTCAAGATTCTTATTTCAAACTCACGTTTTTTATAAATGTGTGCTGCCATAGTACTAAAACATTCGTGGTCGGACTTGGAGGTGTAATGAATCCCGAAGGGATGAGAAGACAATAGCCCCGTACATGAGTGCGGGGTAAGATATGAACGCAAAAACAAACGCCGAATAGAGTGATGGGTTCGAAGTATA
>NZ_JAWLDW010000025.1:0-29274 GCF_041686455.1 Rhodohalobacter sp. | reverse complement strand
TTGTGTTGATCCGGGTCATCGTGGTGCGATATAAAGTGGGGCTGCCGAGAATGAATGTCGATTAAGAACAAACCTGACAGCACCCACCGGATCTGTCAGCGTTGGGGGAGGTAGGTTCGAGCATTTTGAAATTTTCCTACAATTCGAAAGGCTATTTTATGGGAAGCTGACAGAATCACGGAAAAGCACCATGAATGCTGACATGTTTCAAATCCCCTCGACGCTTGAAGGAGCCTGAAAAGCACAGGCACGCTTAAAGGTCTCGGTACGCACATCTGCGAAATCCAAAAATCCGCTTTATCCGCGACCCTTCTTTTGGTTGATGACGTAGTTCACAAACAGAAACTCGATCGCCGCTGCTTCGTATCCCATCCAATTTTTAATCATTTCCAGAAACTCCTCTTCTGATGTGTTAGTGGGATAGCCACCATAACTCATGATGATCCATTTCCGCAATCCTTTCTCTTCACCGCTTTTCATATTGCTTGGGAAAACAGCTTCTGTTGTTTCGCGGAACAGCATCAGGTCCTGTGCAGATGTGGGCCCGATGCCCCGAACTTTTGAGATTTTATAATAAAATTCCAGTGGATCGGCCTCTTTGTCCAAATAATCCAAATCAACCTCTCCTGCCAGAATATCCTGTGCAAGGCCCACCATGTATTCCCCTTTTCTAAGGGTTGGTCCCATTTTTCGAATCTGAGCCGGATCAGCTTTGGCCAGCTGAAAGGGCCGGGGCCATGCGGGAAGGGTTTTCCCATTATGAGTGAGGTGTGTACCGTAAGCCTCCCGGACTTTGAACGCCATCTTCTTTGCAGTCGGTTTATGAGCCATCTGCATTTGGATGATCCGATTCATGATATCCTCGAGAAGAGTTCCGCGCGACATTCGCTTCAGGCCGTAAAATTCTGTCAGTTTGGGGCCAAGAACGGAGTCGTTTTCTGCCTGATCGTAAAGTGGACGAAGATCGAGGTTGGTGCCCAGAATTCTGGTCAATGTTCGATTTGCCTGTTCAATTTCATCTTTGGAAATATCTTCAGGTGTTTCAATATAAAACTCCGGCTTTTCCGGATCCCCGTTGAAAAAGACGGTCGC
This sequence comes from Rhodohalobacter sp., assembly GCF_041686455.1. NCBI lineage: Bacteria > Pseudomonadati > Balneolota > Balneolia > Balneolales > Balneolaceae > Rhodohalobacter > Rhodohalobacter sp. Next base: position 28,182 of record NZ_JAWLDW010000025.1, on the reverse strand, counting down.
AATGATATCTCTTTCATCCAATGGGATCGGCCGGGTGAATCCCTCTTCAAAAATGGTTTCGGGGTCGTGCTCGTGATCGAAGTAATTCTCTACATCGAGACAGATAAACCAGTCATGTGGCGGAATGGATTTAAGAGTCCAGGAAGACATAAAATGTTTAAGGCTATATTGATTTTGAAAAACAAACTACAAAATGCCCAATAAACGTTCGGGTATAATTCTGAAATCACGAATCAGAGATACGATATGGCTTAAAATTTCTAAAATGATAGTTCGTTAACTATATTAATTGTACAGCAATTAATTTCTCATCATAGAATTATGGCCACAGATAACAATCCAATAGAAAAGCGAAAGGATGTTCTCGGGGGTACTCCGGTATTTAAAAGTACCCGTGTTCCTGTAAGCACTTTTTTTGAGTATCTCGAATCAGGCCATACGATTAATGATTTTTTGAACGATTTTCCAACTGTATCAAGAGAGCAAGCTATACAGGTACTTGAAAAATTCAAAGATCAACTGCTTCAGCCACAATGATTAAAATTTTATTGGATGAATGCCTTCCAAAAAAATTGATCTACCGAATCAGGGAATTAGATGAGAATTTTTTTGTAAAAACAACTCCGGATATGGGTTGGACAGGCCTCACAAATGGAGAATTACTGGCAATATCAGAAAATGAATTTGATGTATTCATAACCAGTGATACGAATTTAAGTTTCCAACAAACTATTCCTTCTACTACATTGCAGGTTATACTGATGAAAGCTCAAACAAATACGTATGACGATATACTGCCATTGGTAAAGAAATTGCAACCTCTTATTAAAAGCCCTCAACCCGGTGAGTTTATTAAGGTAGAATAAAAGGGAGGATTTTTAAAGGTGGATCGGGGGAGGGTAATTGATATTACTCCTGAATCCGGTTTAGCATAAAAGAGACAAGTTAAAATTATCGGTATTTTTGCCTTTACCGATTTCTTGTGGTTATTTCTCTGTATCTAAATGTTAATCTCACCCTAAAAAAAATGGCTCAACTACGTTTTTTTCTTTTGATTACTCTTCTTTTCGTTATAACCGGAATTCAATCCATCTATTCGCAGGCTGTCATTGAAAGCTGGACGCCTGAAGCAATGGTAGACCAACCGGTAGTTGGTCCTCCCGCAATTTCACCTGATGGGTCAATGGTTGCATATATCATCCGTGAGACTAAAATGGAGGGTGAAGAGTCTCAATTTCTATCACACATCTGGGTGGCATCTGCCGATGGCATGATGAATCGCCAGTTTACCCGGGGTGATCAGTCCGTTTCAAATCCACAATTTTCTCCGGATGGTGAGTATCTGACTTTCACATCACGCAGGAGTGGGGAGAATCAGGTCTATCGGATGTATTTGAATGGCGGTGAGGCTGAACAGATCACCCATACTAAAAACGGTATTGGAAGTTACGCTTGGTCGCCGGATGGAAATCGGATCGCCTTTACCATGTCTGACTCAAAATCTGAAGAGGAAAAAACTAGAGAAAAGGAAAAGCGTGATGTAACCGTGGTGGATACAGATTTTAAATTCTCAAGAATTTATGTTCAGGGAGTTGAAGCAGACAGTGCAAAGGCTATTTATGAGGGAGATTTGCATACCTCATCATTTGATTGGTCGCCGGACGGGGAGACTATTGTATTCGCTCATCAGCCAACCCCAAAAATTGAGGACCGCTACAAAATGGATATCTCAACGGTGCCGGCTGACAGCGGTTCTGTAATGAACATCATTGATTGGGAAGGAACGGACAGTTCACCACGGTTTACTCCGGATGGAAATTCTGTTGCGTTCACCTCTCATGGTGGTGAATTGGAAGCGATCGGGTTGCAGGATCTTTATGTAGTCAATCTTTCAAGCGGAGAAATTCGTGATCTACCGCACACCTATGACAGAAATGCGAGCATCGTTGGATTTGATGACAACAGTCAACTACTGATTCAGGAGCCCAGAAGATCAGTTTCGGCGCTATACAGGGTTCCACTTAACGGAGGTGATCCAACGTTGCTGACAGAAGAAGACGGGATTTATCGAGGTTTTGCGGTCAGTAATGATGGCAGTCATGTAGTTTTTAACTATCAAAACTCAGATCAGCCGGCTGAGGTTTATACGAGTGAATTGGATCAAATTTCAAAGCAAAAAATCTCCACGCTGCATGATGAATCTGAATTTCCGGAGATGGGCAAAACCGAGGTATTGACCTGGACCTCTGATGATGGAACAGAGATTGAAGGGCTGCTGACCTATCCGGTTGGTTACGAGGAGGGTGATCGGGTGCCGTTGATTCTGATGGTACATGGCGGACCTGCCGGTGTCTATTCTCAAAGCTGGACAGGCGCGGGCAGCATTTACGCGATTCAATATTTCGCTGATAAGGGATACGCGCTGTTGCGGCCGAATCCCCGTGGAAGTACCGGGTATGGCAAGGAGTTCAGGTATGCAAATTTCCAGGATTGGGGCTTCGGTGATTATGAAGATCTGATGTCAGGTGTGGATAAAGTGATTGAAATGGGGGTTGCAGATCCGGATCGACTGGCTGAGATGGGCTGGAGTTATGGCGGTTATATGACCTCGTGGATTGTATCGCAAACGGATCGCTTTAAGGCGGTAAGTATGGGTGCCGGTTTGTCGAACCTGGTGAGCATGGTGGGGACGACAGACATTCCGGGCTATCTGCTTGGGCACATGGGTGGTCCGTACTGGAATGGAAATATGGAAACGTATGAGCGACATTCAGCCGTCTATTACATGGACAATGTGGTAACTCCTACTCAGATTATTCACGGCTCAAATGATATGCGTGTTCCGCTTGGGCAGGGCCAGGAATTTTACTGGGCACTTCAGGAGAAAGGGGTAGATACAGAGATGATTCTGTTGCCGAGAACCGGTCACGGACCGACAGAACCAAAACTGATTTCTGAAGTTTCCACACGAATTCTGCAGTGGTTTGATCAGTACATTGAAAGGTAGTTTCAATTATCCCTGAGTACCCGTCTGGCCGCTTAGAGCGGTCTGACGGGTACTATTTGAAAAGCCTCAGCAAAACTCTGCGTAACACTCTGCGGAAATCAGCGAGATAATAAGATCTGCTTTTTTAAGGCCAGACTGACAACGTTGAAGATTTTTTTGGTTCTCGCAGAGTCCCGCAGATTAACCGCGGAGTTGCGCAGAGGGATAACTTTAAAAAGAGAGACATCCAAACTCTTATACATGAGAATGAAATATCATACACTATAAGGGGTGCGGTCTTTAAAGTACATACAGAATTAGGCCCAGGTTTGCTTGAATCTGTTTACGAATCTGCTTTGGCCTATGAATTGCGTGAGGAGGGTTTAGATGTACTAACACAGTTGGGAATTCCAGTGGTGTATAAAGAGATTGAAATGAATCAGGGATTTCGAATGGATTTGTTGGTTAATAGTAAAGTAATCGTAGAAGTAAAGTCAGTTGACACACTATTGGATGTCCATCATAAACAGTTATTAACCTATTTGAAGTTATCAAATATAAAACTTGGGCTGCTTATTAATTTTAATGTAACCACTCTGAAGAATTCAATTATTCGAATAGTGAATAATTTGTAGAGGTCCACTCAGCGTGAATCTGCGTAGTACTCTGCGAAAATCAGCGAGAAAAAGAGAGGAAGGTTCTCGCAGAGTCCCGCAAATTAACCTCGGACTTGTGCAGAGTGGAATCCAATCATGAATCGTTCAGGTAAAGGTCTCTGTCGGCATCATTCATAGAGAGTCCTCTTTTCCAGAAGTGGTTTTGGATTATTACTACGGTTTTAGTAATTACTAAGATGCGTAATCTGAATTACCTATCCATAACCATACTATTTCTTTTGATAGCAGTAGTCAATGCTAGCGCTCAAACCGTCATTAGTGGAAAAGTTCTGAGTGTGGATGGTTCGCTCATAGCCAAAGTAGAATTATCAACTGTAACTCCGGGTGTTCAGGACATCTTTGCTGACAGACAGATCAAAGCAGAAGTTGCTGAAGATGGTACTTTTCAGCTGCAACTCGATCAACCGGGAATTTATCGTCTGTCGGTAAAGGGTGTTTTTCATCAAACCATGAATATTCCGGTATTGATTTATGATCAGCCTTCCATGGAGATGAATATCCTGATGCTTCCAAAGCCTTATAAAAGTGGCAGGCACTTCGAAAACGAAGGTTATCTTCACTGGTTTCGGGTGATTGGTAATTTCAATAATTACGATTTTCGTTCAGGAGAAAAATTTACTTTAAACAAAGACGGCTCTATTTCTGCCACAGTTCCAGTTACGTCCGATACCATGCGAATTCAGGTAAGTGGGATTAGTTATGGTCAAGGTGCCGGTGCAATCACTCCCGCTGACAGGTATGAACTTCTTCCCGATAACTCTTTCGTTTCGGTTTTATATAAAAACTTGCCCGAAGATTCACTCGAAATCCACTATAAACCGAATGAATCCATTCCCTACCGGCGAGTTGTATTGGAAGGCAGGAGTTCTGAAAGTCTGCCAATCGATGGATTTCTTACTTTTAGAAATAAATATGACAGGTATTGGGTTGAACCGTTTATCTCTATGCAGGCAATCCCATTTCGATACAGGATAGTGGATGACAGTTTTTCTGAAGGAATTCCGCCATTGGATCAGATCGCATTTCAAAAAAGCGAAGGCGAGTCATTTTTTGATATGGATTGGAGCAGATCCATTGATAAAATTACTGGTGCACTGACGAACAGTTCGCTTCACGAACAGCAGAAAAATTTGCTGCTTATTGCCTATGTGGGGGTTGTTAAGCGTGCAAACATGCGCAGAAATTATTTATACAGAGGAAGGCAAAATGAAAAACCTCCCGAGTTTGAGTACGATCCGGTAATCATAGATAGAATTTTTGAAGAAGTTGAACCGGGTCATACCGTTTGGGGTTGGAGTAGTCAATCACCAATATTCCTTCTGGAGTTGCTTCAGTTCGATGATCGCAGCGTAGCCTATTTTACCGATCTTGTCCTCAACCATAATAGCGATGATCTGGCAGTAAGAGCATCTCAGGCTGTAGTTGAAGGAACAGCTCAAAACTATACATCTGTTGATCAGATGCCTATCTATCAGGCTATTTTGCAGCGTTTTGGTGAAGGCAATACGCTCATGCGTGCTGAGATGATTTTTGAACAACAGAACTAAAGTGATTTAAAACCGGCATCCGAGTACTGGCCACCCAGACAATTGATTATATAATGAAATAAGAAACTCAATGTAGCACTCTGCGGAAATCCGCGAGAAAATAGAACCTGTTTAAAAAGCCAGACTTAAAACGTTGAAGAATTTTTGGTTCTCGCAGAGTCCCGCAGATTTATCACAGCATTAATCCAAAGAATAAACATATCGACATGAAAAAATCGTATTAAAATTGATTCTAATTATAAGCTTAGTTGTATTTTCAAATTCAGTGCAAGCTCAATCAGATAATAGATTCAATTGGCAGGGTTAGGTAGACAATTAAACCGAAGAGCTCTACGAAAAAGCTTTTCGGGCCGGCCATCACTACAATACCATTATCAACTGGACGGGGCGAGCATTATCCGTGATAAATTCCATATGATTGCCTGGCTGAATAAAGCTCAGGATCAGGTACGCAGGGCGGAAGTAAAATCCCTGCCTGTCCTAAAGAAAACGCGCTATACCTGGCTGAAAAACACTGAAAACCTCACCACCGGCCAAGCGGATAGCTTCGAGCAAATCAGCCGGATGAATCTGAAGGCCAGTCAGGCATGGCTGATCAAAGAGAACTGCAAAGGCGTCTACGAGCTACATTCATCTATTGAAGGGTTCTACTACTTTAACCAGTGGTCAGAAGATGTTACCCAGAAAGCTATCGGGGCATGTAAAAAAGTAGCCGAGATGTTTACCAAGCACCTGATGGGGATCTTAAACTATATCTCCTACCCAATTACTAATGCCAGGGCCGAACAAGTGAACTTCAAGATTCAGCAGTTAAAGTCAATTTCAAAAGGCTACCGGAACTTTGATAACTTCCGCAATGCCATCCTATTCTTTTTTGGATAATTAGATCTCTACCAAGAAGGGTTCCCGAAGAACTGAATTTACTTAATAAGACATCAGGTATAAGATGAAATCGAAAATAAAATTGCAGCAACTGATTTGTACTTATATCCCTTTCTGCCAAACTGTTAGCGTGTTTTTATATTTTCGCAGAAATAATTAATTCTTTCGCAAACTGATAATGGAAACAGCGTCCATCTAGCCAAACTTTTTTTAAGCAGTTGCCATAGTAACAAACCATCAGCATTTTGGATAAATTGCCGAAGTAATAATTCAACGATACTACCAGGAATTTCGATTTAATTTCGAGCCTCTGATAAATTATAGCCAAGTGATTTTAGATCCTGTTTAAATATTCTTCTGAACTGTAATAATCCCAAAGCAACTGATAATCCATATGGTAAAAATCCACGGCACTTTTAAGGGACTCATCAGTCAGTTCTTCGACGGAAAATGATGTGCCACCGGACTTCCGTTTTAAGAACTTGAGGCCCGGACGATATGTTTTCAAAAATTGATGAAGCTGATCAATTTCGTCAAACGGAAAAATTTTATCGAGGTAATTCAGATTATTTCCAAAGAAAGAGGCCTGCGGACGGGAATGATGTTCAATGCTCTTACTTACTCTCCTATACTCCTTCAGGTTAAGAACAAACGTATTGATATCGGGCATTGCATCAAGCCCTAATTTTTGGAGTGATGATTCGTTTTTCTTTAATTCTTCAAGATCAATCACCCGGTTTCGATAGCAAGAAATCAACCTCTTGACCGGATCGCGGACAATGGCAAAACGAATAAATTCTGTAGAAGATTCTAAAGCGTCAGTACTTGAAAATGCATCGGACCTTTTTTTGTAATAATCGTGTACATCAACATAGGGTTTGTTCACCGGCTGATTTGTATCAAATATGCATCCGAATTCGATTTGATGTAATCCCTGTTTGATAGATGTACACGCATTTTTAGGGATAGGTATGTAAATCAGTTTCTCATCCTGAAGACAAATCTGATGTATCTGCCAGCCGGATAAGCCAAGCTTTCGGGCTGCAAATCGTCCTCTCAGCTTCATCTCCTTGATTGTACGGGTGATCATATTTTTTATTGGCATTGTTTGGATCTATGCATTTAGCAAAAGATAAACAATTTAAAGCAAGTCTTCCGTTGGCTGTTTATCCATGCCCTCTGTTATAATTTGCCATCTCCTGTCAAATGCTATCATCAATACCCGGAACTGTCGAACCGCGAATTTAATACGGCTGAGAAAGTGGCAGAGCACCTTCGTAATCTCAGGATCGATGTTCATACCGAAGTTTGGGCACTGGCTAACCTAACCATCGATTAACATGATAAATTAAAAACTCAGCGAAACTCTGCGTAAACGTCTGTGGAAACCAGTGAGAAATATGATTTTTGTTCTTGCTAATTTGCGCATATTAACCGCGGAGTAGCGCAAAGGTTGTCATCAAAGTATTTTGATGTGTTCATCTGCTGTTTTCAAATAGAATTGGTATTATCTTAACAGTAATCAAACAGATGAGCCAATCCATTTTATGAAAACAGTGATCTCTCTTTTTCTGCTGTTCATCATTTTTACAGCAGATCTTTCCGCCCAGGGGTTTAATTCCCTGAACGGTCGTAATCATCCCTATCTTAACTGGCAGGTTGCTGAGACGGAGCACTTCAGAATTATCTATCCCGAGCGAATTGCAGAAATCATTCCGCAGGCGGCAGCGGTTGCTGAAGAGAGTTACGCTGCGTTGTCTGCTAATCTTGAAGTGGAGTTTTCAAAGAAAATCCCGATCTATCTATCCGATGAGGATGAAATCGTAAACGGATTTGCCAACCCAATCGGAAAAGGGTATACAATGATTTGGGTGAACCTGAATGACTATGCCGAAACGAAGACGGGGAGCGAAAAGTGGCTTCGAAAAGTGATCGCTCATGAACTTGGACATATTTTTCATTTCAAAGCGGTTTGGTCGGATTTCGGACTGCTCAACTATTTAATTGCAGATCCGCTTCCAAGACACTGGACGGAAGGTTTGGCACAATATCAGACGGAGGTCTGGGATTCTCAGCGCGGTGACCGATGGCTGCGAAAAGCTATTTTTGACAGTCGTCCGGGATTTAATGACGGACAGTCGATCGAGAACGGCAGACTGATGTACGCGGTTGGAAATTCACAGCTGCGCTACTTTACGGAAACGTATGGCGACAGTTCACTTGTAAATCTACTTTCTCACAGGGATAAAGTTTTCGGGTTGGAGTATCACGATTTCTACAGTGCCTTCGATGAAGTTGTGGATGGCGGATACTCTGCTTTTTACGAGGAGTGGAGAAAACACATTAATATTTACTACAACTCTCTAGCCTCAAAGATGGAGCGTACCGACTCACTTGGTGCCGATAAGATTTCGTTGCCCGGTCAATTTTATTACGATCTGGCAGTAAGTCCGGATGGGACTCAAATTGCTGTATTGTCTCTTCAGTCACTTTCCCGACGGGTTCGAGGACTCTATATTGTTGAGAATGATTCTACCCGGAAGAGTCGAAAAGTTGCGGAGGGATCTATAAATGCAGATATAATCTGGAATAGTGATGGTACTAAAATTTTCTATTCGCGTACTGTTCGGGGTGATAAATCTTCGCTGTTAAATGACATTTTCCGGTTAGATGTGGAATCAGGAAGAGAAACTCAGATTACCCGCAGCCGAAGAGCGAAATATCCAACGCCGGGTCCGCTGCAGAACACCATCGCATACATCGCAAACGAGGATGGAACAGGAAATCTGTTTCAGCTGGATATGCAAACCGGAGAAGAGAATCGTATCACCAATTATTCCGATGATGTACAGCTACTGCATCCACTTTGGGTAGCACATGAACAGGCGTGGCTGATTCACAAATTTGATGAGTTCGGCAATCGTTATATGATTTTAGCTGATCCACTAACCGGTAGGGAGAAGTTGATAGATGACGGCAGCGTTGATAATCGTCGATTTGTACTCAGTCCGGACGGTAATAAAGTTGCGTTTACATCTTTAAGGGATGAAGTGCCTAACGTCTTTGTATACGATTTTGAAGCCGATACCGAGCAGCGCGTTACAAATCTGTTTACGGGAGGTGAAATCTACGGCTGGTTTACTCAGCAGGATTCTCTTCAATCGGAAAAGTTGCTGGTAAAAGCCAGCGAAACCAAGCGTCGGGACGGGGTTTACTTTATTGATCCGGGCAGGTCATATTACTCTTTTAGCGGCGGAGAAGTAAATCAGGCCTATTCAAGCTGGAGAATAAAACAAGCCCCGAATTGGATTACATCAAATATTGAACCCGATGAAACATTGATTCAGAATCAATACAGCTATCAACCGTTGAAAAATATCAAACATGCTGCCACAATAATTTTGCCCTATTACGGTGATTCTGAAAACTGGGGTCTGTTTGGTACTGTCGGATTTACAGAACCCCTTGGTAAACATTTGATAGCGACAACCGGAAATCTTTCATTCGGGAATTCGGATCACTCATTTGGGATTTTGAGCTATATCAACAATCAGCTTTACCCGACTATTTCCACATCGATCTACAAAACACCAGGCAGTGCCTATTTTTATGGAGATAATTTTTTGGTTGAAGAGCTGATTGGTGGAGATGTTACACTGGATATGCCGGTTGACCGATTTGAAGCACCCTATCAAAATGGAAGCGTATATGCGAGGCTTCGGCATGTACTGGTTCGCCCATTTGATCGGGACGCTTTTTCAGAATCATTTTTAACGCCGGCTCCCGAACGTGCCAGGCAGACAGACCTATCGGTCGGTTTTCAGATCAAAAAGCAAAAGCCTTGGAGAGATAATGTAATTCATCCGCTGGATGGCTGGGGTGTGCGCGGAGTATTGACCGGAGCAGAAAAAAAACTGGGTTCTGATGTTAGTTTTGTAACTGCAGATTTGAGTGCATACAAGGTGATGCAATCAATTGGAATGCAGAGGATATATCTATACGGACGATATCAGCAGCAATGGGGATCATCGTTACCGCAGGATTTTGTGGGATTTTCAAGGCTGGACAACATAAACCTGAATCTGCCCGGTGAAGTACCGATCGACTTGTTTAATCAGGCTGAAAGAGTTCGCGGTTACCGAAGTTTTATAGCCGGAAATCGAGTTGCTTTTGGAAGCCTTGAGTACCGGATTCCGTTCCTGCCATCATTGAACACAACCATTCTGGGCTTAGTTAATTTGGGGTCGACGACCATCTCATTCTTTACGGATGCGGGTGTAGTTTGGAACGCCCGGTTTAATGATGGTACTAAAGGTACCGAACAGAGATGGGGAGCAGGTGCTGAATTAAAAAATTCACTTAATTTCGGAGGTATTCGATTTGCTCATGCTGTTGGTATTGCTCAGCCGGCTCAGGAGCTTTTCACAGATACCGATTATGATCTTTACTATCGGGTGCGTGCGGTGGTTCCGTTTTAATAAGTAGATGTGAGATATGAGTCTTGAGTCATGAGAAAAACACTCAAGCCTCATATCTCAGGACTCAAGACTAACACTAAATTCCCCTTCGCAATCCACGCTCGGTAAATCTCCAATCCTCAATAGTGCTGTTGATTTCCCTGTCGCTCCAGGTGATTTCTGTTTTTCGATCTTCGCGCAGATCATACATCGTCATCTTAGTCGGGCTCCAGAGTTGGTCCGTGATCTCCTCTAAATTCTCCGCTTCAAGACGTTTGATTTGATTATCATCTTCATCATAATAGTGGATTTTTTGCAGAGCGTACTTCTCTTTCAAAATTTCAAATTCCACATAAGCATACTGATCGGAATCCGGTTTAGAAGCTCGGACCAGATAATAATCTTCATGCTCCTCAAGCCACTCAAATTCGTAATCGTCGGGATCCTGATCGCCCAGATCTTCGTAGGTAAAATCACTTCCCATAAACCGGTCACCTCGTTCGGATGAACCGATTGTTTGGATTCGCCCAACTGAAGGCAAAAAGAGTCTTTGTTGTGTGGATCCATCTTCACGGACAGATAGAAACCCGGTGCCACGAACATTCCCCGGATCTGAAAAGATGATCAGGCTTTTGTTATCGTCGCCATCAACCAAATTCCATGATTGCATGGTTCTGGATCGGGTGCGCCCTCTTGGGTCGGTAATCACCATTTCCATTTTTGCCGTTTCCGATTCGATGGAATTTCTGCGATCATCCACCTCTTCAAAAATGGATCGAGCCTGCTCTTCGTCGGTGATTCTCTCCTGTGCAGAAAGTTGATTCGTGAGGGTGAAAAGGAGCAAAAGGTTAAGTAAAAGTGTTAGTTTCTTCATATAGTTACTTTGTTTTTTGAAAAAACAGCCTGAATATTTTAAACGTTCAAACAGATCTTACTTTATTTGGCTGAGATTTTTTTCAGGTCTTTTTCAAAAAAGAACTTTGATCGTCCAAATGCCGGTTTAAGATCATCAAGCCAGATGGCATCCGGATTATACTTGGCAAAAAATGGTCTGTCTACCCAGTCGGGATTTCTGCCCTGAATGAGGCGAAGTACAAATACCTTTTCTCCGTGGATCTCTTCTACTCCGAGAATTTGCACCTTGCCGGGATGAGCCGACATGCTGGGTCCTCTCACGGTTCGCCCAAGTCCGCTTGTTTGTTGATAAGCCTCCCGGAAAATATGCCAGGCTCGTTCAAGAGGGATACCGTAAAAGTGTTGAGCACCGGTGTTTCGAACCACAAACATATAGTACGGGATGATTCCCATTTGCACCTGCTGTTGCCACATTTTAGCCCATATATCAGGATGATCATTAATTTTGTAGAGCAGGGGTGACTGGGTGCGTATAACAGCACCTGTCTGCTGAATATTTTGAACAGCTTTTTTTACAATGGCAGTTTCTTGTTCAACCGGGTGGTTGAAATGTGCCATAAAAGCAAGATGTATTCCCGAGTCAACCACTTTTCTAAAAAGATCGAGAGTTTTGTCTGCATCACGGTCAGTTACAAACTTATAAGGCCAGTAACTGAGGGATTTACTTCCAATACGAATGTTTTGCAAATTCGGGAGGTCAGCTTCAAGAAGCGGGTTAATATATTGTTCCAGAATTTCAGCTTTCATAACCATTGGGTCACCGCCGGTAATGAGAACATCAGTAACCTGAGGATTTTCTCTGAGGTAACCGATCAGTTTTTCAATTTCTCGTGTCGCAAATCTATAATCCTTCATGCCTACAAACTGAGGCCAGCGAAAACAAAATGAACAATATGCATGACAGGTTTGTCCCTGGCTTGGAAAAAAGAGGGCTGTTTCACGATATTTATGCTGAATTCCCTCCAGTTTTTCTTTATGATACTGCGGAACGTTATGCTCCATTTGTCCTGCGGGATTGGGATTTAGTTGCAACCTGATTTCATTGGCCTTAGCTTTAATTTCGTTTTTTGAAGCGCCGCTTCTAATCAGATCAGCCATCGTATTAAAGTGTTCATCTTTCAAAAGCTCTTTTACCGGAAAAGTCAATATGAAAATGGGGTCGTCGGGGGCGTTATCCCAATCAATTAATTCATCAATCACATAATTATTGGCTTTGAAAGGTAAAACTGATCCCACAACTTCAATCGCGAACTTCTCTTCTTCCGACAGTTTTTCCATTTGAGGAATTTCCCGAAAATTTCTGAGGGTATAGGGTTTGTAGTTTTGAACTGAAAAGTCAGAATGGCCATTTGTTTTCATAATCTCCTCATTTGACGATTTACTTTTCATTTAAAAACTATCAATACTGATTAACTGACAGCTATATTTTGCCAGATGAAACCTGGAGTCTCTCACAGATAAATATGCAGCGCTCATTTAATATATATATGATTTTAGCAGTATAGATGAAAACTTAAAGTTTGTAATGGTTCAAAAAAGATTCCTTCTCTATTTTGAGATTGGTTGGAATGACCACTTCAGAGTTGCATAATATTGCGGAACAGAAATCGGTATATTCTTGCAGATTATAGATTTTTCAATTTTCAAATGAATTAAAAAGTGATTCCATGAGCACCTTTCGTGAAGTGATAAACAACCAGGCGAAAATACATTTCGATTACATGGTGTCTGTGAGGCGCCACATTCATAAAAATCCCGAAGTAAGCTATAAGGAGTATAATACCACTGAGTTTATTCTGAATGAACTGAAGAAGATGGGAGTAGAAACTCACCGGCCGCTGGAAACCGGATGTGTGGGAATCATTGAAGGGAAACCTTCAGGCCGGGTGATTGCACTTCGGGCCGACATCGATGCGCTTGCAATGGAAGAAGAGGGTGAGGCAAAGCAGGAGTTTAAATCTGTAAGACCCGGTGCGGCTCACTGCTGCGGACACGATGCTCACACCGCCAATATGCTGGGTGCGGCAAAAATTCTGATAGATTTGAAGGATCAAATCACTGGGAAGGTTGTGCTGATTTTTCAACCGGGTGAGGAGAAACTGCCCGGAGGCGGACGACTGCTGATGGAGACCGGGTTTTTGCAGGAGCAGGGAGTGCAGGAGGTGTATGGACTTCATATGAATCCCAATTACGAAGTGGGTAAAATTGCCACCAAAACCGGACCGATGATGGCTCGCCCGGATGAGATTGAAATAGAAATTTACGGGAAAGGAGGTCACGCGGCTTCGCCTCACGAAACGATCGACCCAATTGTGTTGGCCGCTCAAGTGATCACCCAGTTTCAAACCATCGTGAGCCGGAATATCAACCCGACGGAACCGGCTGTAGTTACCATCGGCAGGATTCGAGCAGGATCAACGTACAATGTGATATCTGAAAAAGCGGAGTTGCTTGGAACCGTAAGAACATTCTCGAGAGATACAGCTATGCTCATTAAGGAGAGAATGGAGGCCATTCTGAAAGGAGTGGTTGAGGGAGCCGGTGGAAGGTATGATTTCAGATTTAATGAAGGATACCCTGCAGTTGACAATAATGAAAAATGCACGCAGAACATTATTGATTCCGCTGTAGAATTGTTTGGTGAAGATCAATTGGTGGAACTTGAAAAACCGATCATGGGCGGTGAAGATTTTGCTTTCTATCAGCAGGAGTTTCCGGGAGCATTCTACTTTTTGGGCTCCCGAAGTGAAGAGGCGGATTCCGGCTGGAGCTGGCATCATCCAAAATACAATATCGATGAGCGGGCATTTTTGACCGGCGCCGCGCTGATGGCGGGATTAGCTTTGAAGGAGTGATATAATGAGACTCGCATTTGATAACCCGGCCGGTGACTATTTTCAACTTTCTGAAAAACAGATCGAAGAGGGGTTGGAGGCATCACGGGAAAGTCCGAGAAAACGAATGATTTTGCCGATCCACCGTAAACAGAACGCAGAAGTGCAGCGGTTAATAAACTTCCTTCAACCCGGAACCTATATTCGCCCACACCGCCATCCGATGGATCACGCAACGGAATCGATCGTGGTTTTAAAGGGCTCTATTTGGTTCTTTACTTTAGATGATACAGGAAGTGTATTGACCGACAATTTGCTGAAGCCGAACCCTATTCCATCTATTATTGATATCGAACCGAATAACTGGCATACTTTTGTCGTGTTGGAAGAGGATACGATTTTGTTTGAGTGCAAAAAGGGACCCTACAACGCGGAAACGGATAAGGAGTTTGCAAGCTGGTCTGCTGACGAATCTGATCCAAGTGCTTTTGAACAACTAAGAAACCATCTGAATCTATGAAACGTGAATTTTCATTCTGGGAACGGGAAGAGTGGCTGAAATCGCCGGATCTGCTGGTGATCGGTGCCGGAATTGTTGGAGCATCAGCTGCGCTTTTTTATAAAGAGAAGAATCCTGATCACGATGTAATTGTGGTTGATAAAGGATTTGCTCCGGAAGGTGCCAGTACGCGAAATGCCGGTTTTGCCTGTGTGGGTTCCGTTTCCGAGCATCTGGCTGATTTGGAGATTGCGGGAGAAGAGACCGTAATGAATCGGATTGAACGAAGGTGGAACGGGCTAAAACGATTAAAATTCACAATGGGAGAGGAAGCGATCGGATACGAATCGGTTGGCGGACACGAGATTTTTACGGATGATCAGCTTTTTGGAGAGTGTCGCGATAAGATGAATTGGTTGAATCAAAACCTGGCAGAAAAAATTGGTGAAGCTGATGTCTATTCGGTGAAAGAGTTTGAGGGATATCCGGCCATTTTTAATCGGCTGGAAGGTGCAATCAACAGCGGATTGCTGATGCGGTCCCTTCATCAAAAACTGACTGAAGCCGGTGTGAGAGTACTGTGGAATAGCAAGGTCTCTTCGGTAGAATCAAAACGTGTGGAATTTGAGGAAGGTGTAGTTTTAACACCAAAAAAAATATTATCGGCGGTGAATGGATTTACATCAAACCAAATAGACAAACCCATCCAGCCTGCGCGGGGATTTGTATTTGTAACCGAACCGATTGATGATTTGAAATGGCGGGGCACGTTTCATCACGATCGAGGATATGTCTATTTCCGGAATGTGGGCGATCGACTGCTGCTAGGCGGGGCGCGAAATCTGGCTAAGGAAGACGAGACAACCGATCAGTTTGGGGTGAATCCGAAAATCAAAGAGTATCTATACGGATTTGCTAACGATGTTCTCAAGCTGCCCTCCAACTGGAAGGTTGATATCGAGTGGAGCGGAATCATGGGCATGACGGAAAACAAAGAGCCGATTCTGGAACAGGTTGAGTCGGGTCTTTTTATAGCTGCGGGACTGAGCGGTATGGGAATAGCCGTTGGAATGGAAGTCGCTTCACAGGCGGTAAATCTGATAGAAAGCGATTGAAAAGAGTTCCCCTTCTTTTTGAGGAGGGGTTAGGGGTTGTTAAAATTCGCCAAAGCGTTTAATTACGCTCGTTCAAAAATTTCTGATAGAGCTCCAACAGTTCACTCATCATCATAGCTGTGGCACCCCAGAGCGGTACTCTGTGAATATCCCAGTAGGGAACTTCGAGCTCTCGGTTTTGAAGTTCCCAGACCTCTCGTTTAAGTAGCCGGTCACTTAAAAGCTGATCCATTTCTACGATGATAATCTCTTCAACTTCATTAGGGTTTCGAGTCAATACCGGCTTTTTATCCAAAAAACCAACAAATGGACTGATTCGGTTATGGCTTCTGTCGAGATAGAGCGGGCTGATGGAACCGGCTATATTAACCGTTTCAGGCTCTATTCCAATTTCCTCATGAGATTCTCTCAGGGCGGTTTCAATAGGTGTTTCATTCACTTCTGCCCGTCCTCCCGGGAAACTGATCTGTCCGGCGTGACGGATCGAGTTGGTTCGAAGAGTTAAAATTACGTTCAAACTATGATCCTCTCCGGGAAATAGAGGAACAAGCACACTGCTTGGGTGACCTTGATCATCATTAGGCTGCCGTTGAATTGGATCCCCATTCACAGGAGTCGGGCACATCTTTTTTTGAGCCTGCCACCCTGGAAGAGAGGATTCTGAAAAACGTTGTACGTATGAAAAAAAAGGGTGCTTAGACATTAAATTTTTATTCTTTTCTGATTACCAAAATACAGTGATGTATGCTCAAGTTCTACAAAATTGTTTAACATTAAATTCATAAAAAATTCATAAAACAGAATCGTTTTCCGGATTTTAGATATCTTGTAATCCATTAAATGCCAGCTATTTAATAAAGTAAAGCGCAGCATTCATACCGCTTCAACCATAGATTATTTACAATTTGATACAATGGTTATGCTTTGTTAATGTGGATAGAACCGATTTACGGCATATCAGATAATTGCTCATTATCGATTAAATTTTTGCCTTAAGTCATTAACCAAAACCTATCGAATACTTATGAGAAGACAGTTAAAATGGACATTAGCGATTGCTGTTCTGCTGATCGGGATGATTGGCTACGGATGTAGCAATGTTACGGAAACCGATCTTAACGAACCGGAAGAGGAACTCCTTGAGGCCGGATCCATCATTGACGGAAGCTATATTGTGGTGATGAAACCGGATGAAAAAGAACTGGAGTCTAAAGGCAAAGTTTATATTGAAAACTTTCGCACATCTTTGATGGCAGATGCAGGTATTGCAAATGATAGAGTAACATCAACCTACTCAAATGCGCTTTACGGATTCTCTGCAAATTTGGACGAAAACCAGCTTTCACTTCTGGAGAAGGATGATCGCGTTTCGTACGTAGAGGCTGATAAAGTTGTAACCCTCGCCCCGCCTTGCGGAACTCCTAATGGAGGACCTTGTGATGATGATCCTGATGATGGTGATGGAGACGACGGTGGTGATGATGGAAGTGGCGGTGATACCGAAGCTATTGTGCCTTGGGGCATTGAACGTGTAGGCGGAGCCGTAACCTATTCAGGGAGTGCCGTTTCCTGGGTGATTGATACAGGAATTCAGCTGGATCATCCTGACCTCAACGTAGATTCGAACCGCGGATTCACCGCTTTTTCCAGCGGACCGGACGGAAAAGATGCGGATGATAGAAATGGTCACGGAACGCACGTTGCAGGAACCATTGGTGGACAAAACGGTATTCTTGGCGTTGCTTCAGGTGTGGTTCAGGTGCCCGTAAAAGTACTTGACAGACGTGGAAGTGGGTCTATCTCCGGAGTGATTGCCGGTGTGGACTATGTTGCCGCAAACGCCTCTTCGGGTGATGTTGCGAATATGAGTCTGGGTGGCGGTACTTCACAGGCGTTGGATGACGCTGTTGTAAATGCAGCAAATCAGGGAGTTCTATTCTCAGTTGCAGCCGGTAACAGCAGTACGTGGGCCGAAGACTCTTCTCCGGCACGAGTTGAGCATCCAAATGTATGGACCATTGCTGCAACCGACTCAAACGACAATTTTGCGTCATTTTCGAACTATGGGCCACCTACCAGCCATGCTGCACCGGGTGTAGATGTTGAATCTACCTGGAATGATGGTGGATATAACACTATCAGTGGTACATCCATGGCCGCTCCGCATGTAGCGGGTATCTTATTGGTGAACAATGGAAGCGTAAACTCTGACGGTCAGTCATCTGCTGCACCCAATGGAGATAACTATCCGATTGCGTCACACAACTAAGAACTGACTAATCTCGACAGATTTGTGAAAAGCCCGGTTGTTTATTCAGCCGGGCTTTTTTATTGCCAGTTTTGCTTCTCTCAGATTTACGCTGAATTTTCGTAAAGGGTCGCGGAGTATTTCTGGAATCCAATGGATCAAATAGCCCCAATTAATCACCAATTCTGTAAACCGACATCAAAATTCTTCGGCATAAAATTCAACGGTACTGCGGTTGTTTAATATTGGCACACTCAGCGAAACTCCGCGTGATATCTGTGCCTCTCAGCGAGAACCTATTTGTAATCTTACTTTTGAATTCTGAGACGGGGTATAAAACGCGGAACGTTCTTTTGATACTGAACATAGCTCTCACCAAAACGCTTGATTAAATTTTTCTCTTCAAAATAGGAGCCGACCCAAAAGTAGAGTCCAAAAATAATGATTGAGTAAAGTAGGTTCATAGTCATGATCGGAGAGCAGATCAGGACTAACATTGCAAAAGTGTACATCGGGTGACGCATGTAGCGATAGAGTCCGGACGTGACTAGTTTACCACGTCGCGGTTCATCGAGGTAGTTTGGAAGTTTGCCTTCCCGAAGATTCAACAGTATCTGTTTGATGCCCAGAAATACCATTCCATTCTGAGCAAAGATCGATTTCAAAAAGAGATAGGCAAAGATAAGTTGCAGTGTAAGAAGCAGGAAAAAGAGAAGTCCGCTCAGTTGATAAAGGATTTGGTCTTGAGGAAGTGTGATCCACCAAAAAGCGATGAGTAGTATGGATATTAAATTATAGAGAGCCCGGTACCATACTTTAAATTTTGGTGATAATTCGAAGAGTTTTGTTTTAAAAGCATGAGATGCAGTTATGCTGTGCATCAATGCGAATGCCAGAAAGATGGCAGTCGGAATTATATAGTCTGAAAAAAAGTCCGGCATGCGGTCAGTTAATATCGGATTTAAAATTAATCGGTGTTCAACTCAACAAAAGGGTAATGAATTTGCTATTTTCTATGCTTTAAAATGACGAATTAATCAGAATTAAAGAAAATTTCTATGTCTCTTCTTGTTGTCGGCTCTGTAGCGTACGACGGTATTGAAACCCCATTCGGAAAAACAGATAGAATCCTTGGCGGATCAGCTACTTACATCTCTCTTGCAGCATCTTATTTTGCTAATCAGATTAACCTGGTTGGGGTTGTTGGAAAAGATTTTGCTGATGATGATATTGAACTGTTAAAAAGCAAGGATGTGGACTTAGAAGGTCTTCAGATCGACAAAAGCGGAGACACCTTCTTTTGGCAGGGCAAATACCACTACGATCTCAACAACCGTGACACGCTGGATACCCAGCTGAATGTTTTTGAGCATTTCGATCCGATAATTCCAGACGGATACAAAAATTCAAAGTATGTGGCACTTGGTAATATTGAACCGAGTCTTCAAGAAAAAGTGTTGGACCAGGTGAACAGTCCCGACTTGGTGGTGATGGATACCATGAATTTCTGGATTGAAGGAACACCGGATGCACTGAAGAAGACACTTAAAGGTGTGGATTTATTGGTAATTAACGATTCAGAAGCTCGTGAACTTGCTGAAGAACCCAACCTGATTAAAGCGGCTGATAAAGTGAGAGCAATGGGGCCGGAATCCCTAATCATTAAAAAAGGGGAGCATGGAGCTCTCTTGTTTGCCGGTGATGAAATTTTTTCTGCACCTGCTTACCCTGTAATCGATATTTTTGACCCAACTGGCGCCGGTGATACCTTCATGGGTGGGCTGCTTGGGTGGCTCTCTTACACGGATGACCTAACTCCAAACAATATGCGGAAAGCCGTAATATTTGGATCTGTAATGGCCAGTTTCTGTGTGGAGAAGTTTGGCCCCGAACGGTTAAAGGATCTCACAGAGAAAGAGATTTACGATCGTTACCGGGAGTTCAGGTCGTTAAGTGAAATTCCTGAAATCGAATAAGAAATAAACTTTATGAATAAGCCGGAAACGATTTTTCTTGCATCAGGAAATGCTCATAAAATTGAGGAACTGGAGCAGGTGTTATCACCGCTTGGAATAGATCTCGAATCCACACTTGACTATCCGGATGCAGAAGAGGTGGATGAAGATCAACCCGACCTACAGGGTAACGCTCTAAAGAAGGCGCAATTTTGGTTTAATAAAACAGGCCTTCCTTCGATTTCGGACGATACCGGACTTGAAGTGGATGCACTGAATGGAGCTCCGGGGGTTTATTCTGCCCGTTACGCGGGTAATAATCCTACCTACGACGATAATGTGCAGAAGCTCCTGACTGAATTGAAGGGGGAGTCAGACCGTTCGGCTCAGTTTCGAACGGTCATTGCTTTTGTTGATGGTTCAGACAATTATTTCTTTGAAGGTATTTGTCGGGGCAGAATCATAGATGAAAAGAAGGGAGAGAAAGGATTTGGCTACGATCCGGTGTTTGTTCCTGAAGGGTATGAAAAGACCTTTGCAGAGCTCAGTGCCGAAAAGAAAAATAAAATCAGCCACCGGGGAAGAGCCGTCCAAAAGTTCATCGATTTTCTGCAGAAATAGACTGTTCACCGCAGTAGCGCGTTAATTGCCACGGAAACACTGAAGAGCACGGAAGGTCAAAATGCAACTCTTTTGATATCAATTTTTATCCTGCCATAGTTGAGTATCAAACCTACTTTGCAACCGGAGCATTTTAAGTAGTTAATAGTTTGAGCCATATCTTCAGGTGGAATTCCATCTTTAGCTTTTACTTCCAATATTACTTGATCAAATACGACGAAGTCTGCGTAGAATTTATGAGGTAGTATCGTTCTCTTGTAAGCTATTTCATATTTTTTCTCCCTTTCAAACGGTATTCCCCTATTGTAAAACTCGTACTCTAAGGCATCTTTGTAGACAATTTCTAAGAATCCAGCCCCTAAAGTTTTGTGAACCTCTATCCCAGCTTTAATAATTTTATCTGTTTCTTCTTTTAGAGGAAAGTATTCTTTGTTGATTGAATGGCTCATTAGAGTTCTGTGTATTTCCGTGCTTCCGTGGCAAAAAAAAGCAGCTTTTATTATAAGACGCGAAAATCAATTAAGACTTACAAAAAACATTCACCGCGAACTCAGCGTCTCTGCAGTGAAATCTTTTTGTATCGAAGCTCGAATTTCCTTTCTTTTACAGGTTCATAAAACAAACGGATTCATGGGATTTACTCTGCTCGACGGCATTATTATTGTTCTCTACCTGGTGGCTGTTGCCGTATTCGGAATCTGGTCGGCCGGAACGCAAAAATCATCCACTGATTATTTTCTCGGCGGACGTGAAATGCCTTGGTGGGCTATTCTTTTTTCCGTTGTTGCCACCGAAACCAGTACCCTTACTTTTATTAGCATCCCCGCTGTTGCGTATGGAGGAAATCTTCTCTTTCTGCAACTTACTTTTGGTTACATTTTAGGACGAATTATCGTAGCCATCTGGTTTCTGCCGGCTTATGTGAAAGGAGAAATGACAACAGCCTATCAGTTCCTGGAAAAGCGATTTGGCTCCGGCATGCGAAAAGCAGCCAGTTCCACCTTTATTGTGACCCGGCTTCTGGCCGATGGCGTCCGATTATTTGCTACAGCCATACCACTGGCAATTATCTTCCGATTTGCAGGTGTATTTGATGCCTGGGGAGATGGAGCTATTTATTTATTGGCGATATCGGTAATTGCGGTAATTACATTAATTTATACATTCCTTGGCGGTATCAAAGCAGTAATCTGGATGGACGTTGTGCAGATGGTCGTTTACATCGGAGGGGCGGTATTCGCCCTGGTCCTGATGATTGGCAAAATTGACGTCGGTTTTGCAGAGATCATGGCAACGCTGAGCAGTGATGGAAAATTTACTCTGTTCAATTGGGGTGGTGGTTTATCAATTCAGGAGTTTTTAGCTGATCCATACGTGTTCTGGGTTGCCGTTTTTGGAGGGGCAGTTTTCTCCATCGCATCCCATGGTACCGATCAGTTGATTGTACAGCGTTTGCTGGCTACCGGCAATCTGAAGTCCAGCCAAAAAGCGTTGATTTGGAGTGGGTTTGTAGCAAGTGCACAATTTGCACTCTTTCTTTTCATCGGTTTGATGCTGTATGTATTCTACAGCGGAGCCGATCTGGCGGAGCTCGGGCTGAGAACCACAGACGAAATATTTGCAAAATTCATTGTAGATCAGATGCCGGTTGGTGTTGCAGGCTTGATCATAGCTTCGCTATTTGCAGCCGCTATGAGCAGCCTCAGCTCATCGTTGAACGCTTTGGCATCATCCACTACCTATGATATCATTAAACCGCTCTTCGGGCAGGACTGGGATCAGGAGAGAGAATTATGGATTTCGCGACTTACTACCATTGCCTGGGGATTTATTCTCACCGGTTCGGCTTTTCTGTTTACCTGGCTCCAGCTCTCCGGAGGAGAACAGCCTGCTGTTGTTGAACTCGGCCTGGGCATTGCATCCTACACCTATGGTGGACTGCTAGGGATTTTTATGTTGGGAAGGTTATTTCAAAAACCGGATAAGACCGATGCTATGATCGGATTTTTCACCGGTTTGATTTCGCTGCTTTTCATGGTAGAGGGCGCACTTCAGCAATTTCTTCCGGGTGAGCCCCTTACAATAGCGTGGCCACTCTACACACTGGTTGGCGGAGTTATAGTGATTGCGGTTGCAAACGCCTCCCACTATCTGAGAAAGCTGATCAGTAGATAATAACTAACTTCTCAGATCTTGAGACTCAAATCTCACGTCTAGGACAAAGAGATGTACTTCACATTTTGAACGCCGTCGATCTTACAGATCTCATTAAATTCGTCGTTTGTAAGCTGCTTATCGATTATCACTGCAGTAATCGCATTGGTTCCTTTGCCTGCTCTGCCAAGGCTCAGTGCTCCAATGTTAATATTTTTGGCTGCAAGTGAACCGGCTACAGATGCAAGCATTCCCGGCTTATCCTGGTTTTGGTACATCAGGATGTCACCTTCCAGGCGGAGTTCAATTCCATATCCGTCAATTTCCACTATGCGATAGTCGTTTGGCCCAAAAACGGCTGCTGAAAGTTTTTTGTAAGGGGCATCATCACCCAGTTCAATGGTGATCAGATCTTTATACATTTTGCCATTGCTGCTGGTTGTTTCACGAATATTCATGCCACGCTCTTTTGCAAAATGCCTTGCATTTATCAGGTTTAGTGATTCTGTTACATACTCCGAAAGCATTCCTTTCAGTATTCCATCTGTCAGTATATCGGCAAACTTTGATGAATCACCGGTATATTCAAATGAAAAACTGTTGGTATTATCCGGCATGATCTGCCCTGTAACTTTTCCTAATTTTTCGGCCAGCGCTACATAGGGCTTAACCTCTTTGTTGGTTAACAGTGAGATCGATTTCCCGTTTAAACTTCCCTTGTAGTTTTTGTTTTCGAGCGCATCAGATATCTGATTTGCTATCTGAACAGCCACTTTTTCCTGAGCCTCTTCTGTTGATGCACCCAAATGAGGTGTGCAGATAACAGCAGGATTTTCAAGAACTTTATAAATTTCAGGTGTAGGCGGTTCAGACGTGTATACATCTAGAGCCACGCCGGCGATAGTCCCATCTTTAATTAGCTTTGGCAGGTCTTCCTCTTTATAAATACCACCCCGTGCACAATTTACAAGCCGCATACCCTTCTTTATCTGATCAGAATTCTCGATAGAAATCATTCCACGGGTTTTATCAGTCAGCGGTGTGTGAACGGAGAGGTAATCCACTGTAGAGAGTAGTTCGGTTAGATCCATCAGTTCTACTCCCAATGAACCGGCATGATCTTGTGTGGTAAAAGGGTCATACGCGAAGATATCCATTCCAAATGCTTTCATTCGGAGTGCAACCTCAGAGCCTATTTTTCCCAGCCCGACAATACCGAGTTTTTTACTGTGAACCTCAGTTCCCATAAAACTCTTCCGGTCCCATCCGCCGTCTTTCACACGAGCAACGGATTGAGGAATATTTCGCGACAGTGCGAGTATCATTCCACAGGTGTGTTCTGCAGTAGAGATAGTGTTACCATCCGGTGTGTTCATCACCAGAATTCCTTTTGCAGTGGCGGCAGGAATGTCAATATTATCCACTCCAACACCGGCTCGCCCGATAACCTTTAGTTTGTCGGCGTGTTTAAGAAGCTCTTTTGTGATGGTTGTACCGCTACGTAAAACAACAGCATCGTATTTGCTAATTTCTTGTTTTAACTCATCATCGGATAGTTTACCCGGAATGTGAGTTTCAACCCCTCTCTCTTTAAATATTTGAGCACAAACGGGGTCGACATTGTCTAAAAGTAAAGCTTTGAAGGACATGAGAACTATTATTTTTTATTCAGTGTAGTCGTAGTCTTTAAATTCGGTAATCAGGGATTGTATCTCTTGTACACCCTTTCCGGTATCACCGGAACAAGGGACAACCGGAACTTCTATATTCATTTCTGATAAAATATCGTTCACTTTTTTTTCGGCTTGGCTGAGTTTGTTTTTAGAAATCTTATCAGCCTTAGTGAGCAATATCGCAAAAGGCTTCTGCTTGCTCGCCATCCAGTAGAAAAACTCCTGATCCAATCCTGTGGGATTGTGGCGACTGTCTACCAGGTGAAAAATCAGTTTTAAAGGCTTCCTCATTAGCAGATACTGTTTGATGTCTTTGCCCCATCGATCCCGCTCTTTTTTGGGCACTTTTGCAAACCCAAAACCGGGCAGGTCTACAAAAAACACTTTATCATCAATATTGTAGTAATTCATCTGCTGGGTTTTGCCCGGTGTGTTACTTGTTCGAGCCAGCTTCTTTTTATCAGTGATTTTATTGATAAGAGTGGATTTACCTACGTTTGACCGACCTGCAAAACAGAACTCCGGTAGAGACTCTTCAGGACACTCTCTGATGGATGGCGCGCTTGTGATGAATTCTGCTTTTCTGAAATTCATCAAACGATTTCGTTTTCTTCTTTTTCAATACCAAAATCCACAGGAACAGGATAGTTTCCTGTAAAGCATGCGGTGCAATAATCGTGTTCGGAATCATTGGCTTCCTTCACCGCTTCAACCAATCCATCTGCGGATAGATATCGGAGGCTGTCTACACCAATTTCTCTTGCAATAGCATCCACATCGCGGTTAAATTTATTGGCAATCAGCTCTTCGGGGCTTGGGAAATCCATTCCGTAAAAACAGGGATGAGTAATTGGCGGTGAGCTTACCAGAAAGTGTATTTCCAAAGGGTTGGCGTCACGAATCATGTCAACCAGATAACGGGATGTTGTGCCGCGAACAATAGAGTCATCCACAATGATAACCGGTCGGCCTTCAATTACACCTTTAACGGTGTTGAACTTTGTTCTGACTTTCTGCTCCCGTGATTTTTGACCGGGCGAGATAAAGGTTCTTCCCACATAGTGATTTCGGATGAGGCCAATATCGTATTTACAATCAAAGCCGGCTTTTTGATTTTCATGAGCGTACCCAATAGCCGCGGTGTTACTTGAATCAGGAACCGATATAACAATTGGGCGGCGATCTTCAACATTGGATTTTACGACCTCATCCAATGGGTGCTCTTTAGCAAGCTGTTTCCCGAGGTTTCGGCGAATTTTGTCGACCATTTCACCAAAAATCTTACTGTCCGGCCGGGAAAAGTATACATACTCAAAAATACACTGGCTGCTCTTTGTGCCGGCCTTTGGTTCGAGCCGCAGGGATTTCGGGTTTTGTTCTTCAGATGCTTCCCTGTCAATTATTAGTACTTCTCCGGGTTCTACATCCCGAATGTATTCTGCACCAATAATATCAAATGCGCAGGTTTCACTCGCTACGGTGTAAGAACCGTCAATTTTTCCCAGCGCTAAAGGCCGGAATCCATTTGGATCGCGTACGGCAATGAGTTTATCATCTGTTAAAATTACCAAACAATATGCGCCTTCAATCTGACTCAGTGCATCCATGATCTGATCCATCTGATCTTCTTCTCTGCTATGAGAAATAAGATGCAGAATCAGTTCGGTATCGGATGTGCTTTGAAACAGAACACCTTCATCGCGGAACCGTTCTCTGAGAGACCGTGCATTTGACAGGTTACCGTTATGACCAATCGCCAAATTCCCATTCCGATAGTGTACTCTGAATGGCTGAATATTGGCGGGATTTTTAGAAGAGCCGCTTGTTGAATACCGGTTATGGCCAATAGCGGATCGTCCTTTCAGCTCATTTTTAAAGATCTTTGGGTCATCATAAACAGAAAGGACCAATCCAAAACCTTTATGCATCGGCATAGTGGGCCGACCTTTTTTTTCATCAAAATAGGTAGTTACAATTCCGGCCGACTCTTGTCCGCGATGTTGAAGTGCGTGAAGACCGTAATAGGAGAGAAGTGCAGCGTCTTCGTGGTCATAAATACCAAAAATGCCGCAGTAGTCATGAGGTTTGTCGATCATGCCTGGGATTAAGATCAGGGATTAACTTAAGCCTAAAAGATAAGCATTTGATGAGTAAATATCAGTGTGAATTATAAGCTGCTGTGCCTTTATAACATCTCCGGTAATTCTTCAAAAAACGTTTAAAGAGATACGTTTTTCATCTCAGATTCGTATACTCAACGTATGAATAAACTAAAATTCTTATCAGCAGTAAAAGGTGTTTCCAGGGTTTTGCTGGGGGCAATGCTCCTTTTTGCAGGGTATTTGAAGGTGCAGGATAATACGGCGCTTTTTGAATCGGTTGCGTACATCACCTGGATACCGCTTTTTCTAAAGTCAATCATTATCGATTCTCTTCCATGGATAGAGATGGTTGTAGGTGGCTTGTTGGTATTTAATCTATTTGAGAAGATTGTAAAACCGGCCGCGTTCTTGATTTATTTTAGTTTTTTCATTTTTGCGATCTATGGATTAGGAGCGGGAATAGAGGGCGATTGCGGCTGTTTTGGAGATCCGGATGATGCTACAATTATAGGAGCTTTACTGGGAAGTGAGTTTGGCTGGAAGATGGTCATACGGAATGGGATTTTTCTTCTGATGGCCGGCCTCCTCATCATGCCTAATCGAGTTTTGAATAAGGATTCCGGTGAGTAGGTAAATCTTGCTTCCAATCTGATCTCGGAGTTGAAGATGTGTAACCGGTATAATAACGGTTCTTCGATTTGCTAAATATGATATACGTATAGAGCATTTCTCTCGAACTGGATCGCAAACAAAATAAGCTAAAAACTTTCTATTTTAAACTTATAAAAAGACCGGAAAATCTCAGCAGTAATAATAAACAAAGCAGTAGAGTTGAAAGGCTGAAATAAAAAAAAGCCCTCTGAAATGAATCAGAGAGCTTTTATATGAGCGGGAAATCCCGATAGATTCGGGACGGCTCCCAACCTTGGTCCCGAGGATTCGGGATGCTCTACCACTGAGCTATTCTGGAAACTCATTCTTATCTGAGGTAATTAATTTTTTGATAAATATTTGGCTTTTCTGCTTCTTGATGAAGTTTTCGAACTTGATTGCGTCAGATTTACTGTTAAATGATTTAAAGAATACAAGTTCCCAGGGAATACCTGATTTTGTTGAAGGGGTCATTTCATTATTGTGTCGGTCTAATCTATCCTGAGGAGTTGAAGATGTGTAACCGGTATAATATCTGTTCTTCGATTTGCTAAATATGATATACGTATAGAACATTTCTCTCGAACTGGGCCACAAATAAAAAAAGCTCAAAGATACTAGTCTTTGAGCTTTTAAAAGTGAGCGGGAAACGAGATTTGAACTCGCGACCCCAACCTTGGCAAGGTTGTGCTCTACCACTGAGCTATTCCCGCTGGTGTTTGGTATAAAATATTCAGTAAATCAAAAGATTTCGCGACCCCAACCTTGGTCCCGAAGTCTCGGGATGCTCTACCACTGAGCTATTCCCGCTGGTGTTTGGTATAAAATATTCAGTAAATCAAAAGATTTCGCGACCCCAACCTTGG
>NZ_JAWLDW010000131.1:0-6911 GCF_041686455.1 Rhodohalobacter sp. | reverse complement strand
CCATTCAAAAACTACGTGCCGAAATGAAAGAAGCCCTCGGCGCAGTGGATGAAGAAGATGTAGGCTTTAGCTCAGATAAAGCTGAGCTGGAGATGAAGTGATTTAGATTTTACAGGGTTTATCTATTTGAGACAAGAGAGAAAGCAATTCTTATTTTCAAATTTTATTTGCAGTAGTGGTATTCTTTATATAAAATAATTCAAAATGCTACTATAGTTGGCTTCATTTTGAGTTTAAAACTACTATTTATTAAGAGTTCATTGGGCTTGGTATTATTTTTTGCCATCGTTGATTTTGGATTTGCATTGCAGGCTGTACAACCAGATTCATCCGTTGCGGATACAACTGCTCAGCAACCTGGGTACATTCAGTACCAGGTTCTGCCCGATACCGTCTATCTTTATGAAGGGGAGAACTATGAGGATCCGGTTATACTTACAGACACCACCACGCTTACTTACCCTGCCGGCTTCCACCGGTTCCTGATTTTCGGAAAAGCGATTCCCGACAGACGAATTAATTTTCATGTTGTAGAGAATGACACGCTTACGTATGAAATCCAGGCGCCGGTAAACACGCCGGACGATGAAGAGTTTTCAGCATACGCCGCCCATAAGTGGAATGCCAATTTAATGGTATTTAGTGATGATGAGACAATGATATCAATTTCTGGCACAGATCATTTCTCGTATGGTTCACTTCGGGCAGATCTGCCACCGGGGACTTACAGGGTTAGGTTTGAGAATGCGAATGGAAAAAGAGAGGAGGTATTTTTGGAGGTGAATTCATATCAGCTAACAACATATGATCACTATTTTAAGCCTAATGAGTCGAATGCACGGGTTGCCGGTTTGATTCCAGGTGCGAGTCAATTTTACAAGCAACAGCCGTTAAAGGGGATATCGGCTATGGCATTGATGG
The DNA here is from genome assembly GCF_041686455.1 of Rhodohalobacter sp. Lineage (NCBI taxonomy): Bacteria > Pseudomonadati > Balneolota > Balneolia > Balneolales > Balneolaceae > Rhodohalobacter > Rhodohalobacter sp. The sequence continues at coordinate 5,990 of NZ_JAWLDW010000131.1, read as the reverse complement.
GGATTACAACTGGGTTAACGCTTCATTATGATTCTAAACTTGCCACAGGAAATGATGAACTATTGGATATCAGACAGCAGTATGATCGGGCAAGCAGCGAACAGCTTGCGCTTGAACTCGGCAATCAGCTTGAAGAGGTCGGAGCCGAAGTAACCAGTTATAGAAACCGGCGAAATTTGTTCAGGGTTGCCGCCATACTCGTGTATGCAGCAAATTTTGTGGATGCATTTCGAGAGCCGGAAAATGGATTTGCCAAAAAGCGGACGTTTAACCCATACAGGGATTTTTCTGTCGATTTCAACCAGGAATTCGTGGAGGCACGGGTGCAAATAAACTTCTGAGCTATGAAAATGATATCTGGTGGCGAGCGATTACTGGCAGTATTTATGGCTGGGGTTTTTGTCCTCATAGCTGGCTGCAGTACTTTCGATGCTGACTATGAACGGGATAATCCACGTGATCCAATTAGCACAAATTTTATCCATTCGAACCCTGAGCAATTTACCGTAGAGATTGATGATGGTGTAATCGATATACGCTGGGATGACGTGAGCCAGTATAACAGCGGGTATATTGTTGAGAAAGCAATTGATGACTCTACAGATTTTGAACGAGTGGCAAAACTTCCTGAAGATGCGGAACAGTTCAGGGATCCAGGCAAGCAGATTGGTTTAACCGTTTATTATAAGATTTCGTCATTTGATGATGAAGAAGGTGATGAAAAGATAGTACATTCCGAGACGCTTGAACTGTCGGTAGAAGCGATCGAGGCGTATGATGGGTTTTCCTCTGATTCAAACCTGATTAAACTAAGCTGGCAAACGGAACAAGAGTTTTCGGATGGTGTGATCATTCAGGAAAAAAGACAGGGTCAGCCGGAGTTCACAACAGTAGAGGTCATTGATTTTGCAGATCAGGAATCGCCGGGTGGAAACTTCGAGTACAGATCCGATTTGGAAACGTTCAACCTGGATGTGCGGCTTACGGCATTTCAATATCAGGAGAGCGAGATTGTACCCATTCAGCATGTAGATAAATCAATAAGTATCAATGATCCCGGGAATTTCAACATCACGTTCATTAACGAGCTGGAAACCCGTGTGGAATGGGAGAACAGCGTCGATTTTGCGGATCATTATTTGCTGACGGTAAAGCATGAGCAAAGTGGTACAGTTCAACGGTACGAGCTGCTGCCTGACGAATTTTCCCAGGTGATAGATATGGAGATGAAAAGAGGGTGGAGCCGGTATTCACTGTTCGGAGTTCTTGAAGGCGAACAAAGCAGTACGCTTAGTGAAAAGAAATTTTTTACTGTGGATGTTCCTATGCTCACTTACGAAAGTAAAAGTCTGAGTGCAATCACGCTTAAGTTTGGAGATCAGTCAGAGGGACAATCAGATGAACCACCCAGATATTCAGCAATTATTGTAGAGCGATCGGTAAATGAGGGAGAATTTGAGACGTACGCAGAACTTCCGGCAACACAATCTGAATTTACGGATACAGATTTACATGTATCCAATAGCTATTCTTACCGCGGTCGAACTTTAACGGGTGTTGGAAATCAGATTATTGACTTGACAAATGAGAATCGGCTTATACCTGTTGACGAAGGAAATATTAGTATTATGGGCGATTTAAATATTCACTTCCCAAATCCAAATACACTGGCATTTTATAAGCAGTACTCCTCAAATAGTAATAACTCAGGTGTAGAAATTGTTGATGTAAAAAACCTAAATGACCGGGTTAAATTTAATTCAGGTAACAAGTATTATAAGTTACGTTTATCAGCTTCGGGGGATAAATTAGTCGAACTCATCGATGGAGAGGCTTTCGGTGAGTACAATTTGAATATTTGGGATTTGAATAGCAATTCCATAGTCCAGACTATTTCTCAGGCGCATAACGATTCCGAGATTAATTATATAAATGCGGCCCTCGATTTTAGCAGAGACGATAAGCTTGTAGCGAGTGCAATTTCCTTTTTTAAAGATTCGGGAATAAAAATCTGGGATCTCCAAAGCGGCAGTTTGCTTCACATGATTGATGTTCCAGATAACCAAATTATACACTTTACATTTAATCCTGTCAGGGATGAGCTAATTGTATCTGCAGGCAGGGATCTTCGCATCTATGAGACCAATACATTTCAGTTAATTTCTGAGTTTAAGAACTTGTTTGACGGCTCCCAATTTAACATAAGCTTACCGGGCAATGGGCAACTCGCTTATCTATACAACGGCATGCGTACGATGATTCTTGATCTTGAAACTAAAAGCATTGTTAAAGAACACGATTTTGCCGGGACAGGCTTCACACACTTATCGACAAATTATGACGGCTCGGAGCTTTTCATTAAAATTTTTGACTGGATCGGTATCTACGACGGCAGCTCATTTGACCTCAGTTATCGAATAGCATTGAATAATCAAGATGAATATGACAATTTCATGGTACTGAATCCAAGAAGGAATAATTCTGCGTTTTCTTTTAAACCCATATCTAACCCAGAACCCCGCACGAAGATTGTCAAGTGGGGAAAAAGAGATGTCTGGTATATGGAACCCAAAAGGCAGTAGCTGATAAATCCATCAAAGAGATCCATTCCATATGATCAATACAATTTTGAAACTCATTCTTTTAGTAGTCGTTCTGGGAGTAGCCAGTAAGATTGGCTACTCTCAAAAATCAGATAGCTTGATGAGCGATGAGGCCGAAACGATCGGGTATTTAAAGATAGTTGTGCAGGACCAGGATTCGATCAATGTTGTCATCAACAACGATTTTGAAGAGGTCTTGAAAATAATGTCGGGAGATACGATTTCTCTCAACACAGGTGTGAATCGTGTGAGAGTCATCAAACAGTACTACATGGACTTAGAACGAAATGTAAAAATCGAAAAGGGAGGATTAAAAAGAATAGTGATGAGGCTAGTTCCTGTTCGGGGCAACATGCAAATCAGCCGGCGAAGCAGCTATCCAAGACTTTTTTGGGGTGCGAATAATTTCATTTTAACTGATCCGGAAACGGATCTCTTTCTCAACGGAGAGTACGCCGGAACGCAGTATGCCATTGTTGATACAACCCGAAGGTTTGAAATCAGGGGTGTGCACCCCTCCGGAGAAGAGTTTAGCACAAGCTTTTCGCCCGGCGAAGGGGCGGTTTTCAATTTTCATCAACGGTACGTAAAGCCCTCCAGACCGAAAGCCAGGAAGCTGAGCCTGCTGCCAGGAGGCAGCCAGTTTTATAAAAAACAGATACTCAAAGCAGTTGCATTTTCAGTAGTTACACTTGGCGGGGCTGCACTGGCCTATTCGTACGAAACGCGTTATCAGGATGCAAAAACCGATTTCGACAGGATCAATACTCTATACAAACGTTCGAATAGTCCTGAAGAGGCCTTCCAGTTGGGTACGGAGGCTGAAGAAGCATTTGACAAATCAGTCAGCTTGTCGGCTTCAAGAAACCGGATCCTCTATGGAACGGCACTTCTGTACCTGGCGAACATCGTAGATGGGTTTATTGCCCCATCTATCGGGTATCGGGATGAAAGCAGGATGATCGATCCCTATCTCGATTTCGATCCCGCGTACCAACAGCCAGTCATCGGGGTAAAATCTTCCTTTTAAGAAAATCAAAAATGAAACAACTTTTACCGCTTCTTGGAGTAGTTTTCATGATCTCTGTAAGCTGCGAAACACCCTCGGACAGTTTCGAGCGATCAAACACGAACGATCCGTCATCAACAGAATTTGCGGGCGGGACTGTAACCGGTCTTAAGGCAGAGGCTGGATCAAGCGGTAATATAAGACTGCAGTGGCCCGCGCCTGAGGATATCGTGACTAAACATGTGATTGAAAAATCACTCGGAGATTCCTTAAACTTTGTATCTATAGCGGAGCTGGATTCAGGAAAACTCCAGTATATCGACTCAACCCGCGATGTGAGAAAAAACACCTATTACAGGTTGTCCTCTTATATAGAACTGGAGGGTGAAGATGTTTTTTATGGAAGTACAAATGCAGAACTTACCTTCGGCGAGATATCTAATGAAGAGTTTAAATTTCTGGATGAAAGTAACAGCCTGCAGCTATCGTGGAATGTTGATGCTCCTTTCTTTACCCATTTCATCATCTCTTCCGAAAACGAGATATCTGAGCAGCAAGAGAGCACGGTGAGGATACCTGCCGGAGATATAGAGCATGCATTTGAGGATCCGCTGGTGGATGTTAATTTTGAAACACGACACTACACTATTGCGGGAATCATTGAACACGATGGAATTGATGAAGTCATCGTGGAAAAAGACATCACGTTTGATACGGCTTCATTTTTCAGGCCTTTTAATCTTGAAATCAATATTTTGAATGAGCAGGATTGGGAGATTTCATGGGAGGGAAATGCATTTTTCGCAAATGAAATTAAATTGGTTCGTCAAACAGTTGATGAAAATGTAGTTACTAATCTTCCGGCAGAAACTACTTCTTATACCGATTCATTGATTCTTGATGACGTTCAAGATTCCATGATTAATCAATTTCGCAGATACCAATTAAGATTCGTAACGGAAAATGGAGAAAGTGAGCCCATAGAAAAATCTGAACATATTGAAATTACTCAACCCGATATTTTTATTACTTATACTCCTCAGAATAATCCCAATTTTCTCACGATCTATGGTTCAGGTTTAGGGTATGATCGGGATCTTATCAAAGAATATATCATCGAAAAGCCACATGAATTCATTCCAGATAGATTCGTTGAAATTGCACGGGTTGCTGGTGGAGAGAGTAATTTTCAGTTTACCGATACGGATGTAAGTGAAAGTATGAATCCGGTCTACAGAGTACGCACGGTTACATCTCACCCCAGTGAGCCCGTATCATTTACGTATTCACATGAGTATAAGGTAGAATACTCATTAGATACCTCTATGAGAGATATTACATCAATGGAGGTTACATCAGATCAGAACTACTTAGTGGCAACTTCATCTTCATTAAACAGATTCGGTTCGGAAAACTTCCCAATATATATTTGGGATTTAAATTCACGCCAACTTGTTCAGTCTATTGACGCGGGTACGGAACAAATCACAGATTTTAAAATCAGTCCAGATGAAAAACAGATCTATTACACGGTTCCATCTGAGGGAGCTATTTACAAGGCGGATTTTCCTTCGGGTAATAATAAACTAAAGATAATTGATGACGCAAAAGTCAATTTTGAAGGAGTGCACCATATAGATGCAAGTTCTGATGGCACCTTTTTGGTGGGTACAGGCGGACGCGGTTTTGTGAAAAGATGGAGTTTGGATACATATGATTCGGTTTTTTTATTTTCAGAGTACAATAGTCCTACCTCCTATCTTCACAAAAATGTAGCAATATCACCTGATGGTACGTTGATTGGCGGTAACAATGGGTCATCACTTATACTGGATGCAGAGAACGGTTCAATTATTGAATCACTACCCGGTGCGGCAAACATGATAGATCTTCAATTCAGCTCAGATGGGTTGTTCTATGCCAATGTTTCTGGATTTAATTCGGTAAGTATTTTCTCCACTGAAACCTGGGAGCTCATAGACAACACTGCGGCAAGACGAGCCACTTTCAATCCGAACAATTCAACATTAGCATTGAACGGAGAAAATCATGTATTTATTTATGATCCTATAGAAAAAAGGGTTTTGGATGTTGTATCTGATGGGAGTGAAAGAACAGCTTATTCAAATATTTCTGATCAGATTACCTTTTTAGATGAGAATAGACTTGCTGTTGTAGATAGCGGTAAATGGATCAACGTTTGGAAAAAAACTACAGGCCGAAGATGGAAAAAAATTGAGTAGTTATTTATTTGTGTGATCTATAAACGCCCAAAAGCATCTCCGCCGCTGCAAACGAACTGATCTCTCCGGTATTCACCTTCTCCTCGATTTCCGAAATTTTTTCTTTGATGGAGGTATCATTGTAAAATTCAGTCG
>NZ_JAWLDW010000130.1:0-7065 GCF_041686455.1 Rhodohalobacter sp. | reverse complement strand
CGATGCGTTCGCTATGCTCTCTTACTCGAGATGACAGGTAGGCCGTTATTCAATGGCGTCGTATCAAACGCTTTGGTTTGTCCGGGCTTGGAGAGACGCCGCCGCGATAATTAAAATCTTTTGTAAGACTTTTCAGGTTTTTGGTTCATATGGGTATGAAGAGAAACCGACATATCTATCACGTATACATCCTGACTAACAGGCATCATACGGTGCTCTATATTGGTATGACTGGAAAGGGATTGTTTAGGATTAAAGAACATATAGATAAGGTGAATCCGGGGTTTATAAAGAAGTACAATGTAAATAAACTGATTTATATGGAACGGTTTACAGAAGTAACCGATGCCATTGCCAGGGAAAAACAACTCAAGAAATGGAGCCGTAAAAAGAAAGAGTGGCTCATTGGAAAGGACAATCCCGAATGGGAGAATCTTTTTTTGAAGTACACAAAAAGCAATTAGTAGTTATAAACCTGAGTTCGATGGATAAATTATATATGTAAGAATCCTGAAAAGAGGATGAAACAGAGGGGAGAATATAGCAAGATCCAACGAACACCCCTCTAAATCTCCCCTTGTTAGGGGAGACTTTTCCAATAATCTTACTCAGGTTATAAAATCAGTATTCCTCCCAAGCGGGCGATTGGGAGTGTTTTTTCAATAACAAATTTTATGCCCGCCGTTTAAATACCTATGGCCCTGTCTTCTCGACCGAGCGAACGGAGTGAGAGAGCGGAGAGACCTTCTGTTGAATGGTATAGGATTAGAATAAGGAGATCCTTCAACTTCGCCCCAAAAAACGAAACTCGTCAGGCGAACCGACGCAAAAATACGCCGGAATTCGACAGACGAGAAGTGTTCTCGACGCGCTCCAACTTACGTACCTTCAATCCTACAAACTCTTCTGCTCGGTTTTAACCGGCAGCGTTATCGTAAACCTTGCCCCACCACCTTCGGCGTTTTCCGCTTTGATCTTCCCACCGTGATGCTCCACAATATCCTCGGATATCGACAATCCCAATCCAAGACCAAACTTTGCGCCTGTCTTTTTGGTGGAAAATTTAGGCTCAAAAATCTTCTCCAGGTTCTCTTCGGGAATTCCGGGCCCTGAATCTGTAAAGGAAACCCAAATTATTTTCTGAACCTCTCCTTCATCATCTTTCTCCTCACCGGTTCCGCAGCGAATATCCAGGCTGCCCTGTTTTCCCATGGCGTCAGATGCATTCAAAATAATGTTGGTCCAGACCTGATTTAGCCCGGCTGCATCAGCCCTGATTTCGGGAACTTCCGGCAGATCCAGATAGAGATCGTAAAACTTTATCCGGTTACTGGTCAACTGAAGCGTATCGTGTATCCCCTCTCTGATATCAATCCACTCATAGCGGTCTTCAGTATCCGAGCGGCTATAGCTTTTCAGGGATTTAACCAGACCCGCAATCCTCTCTCCCGCCGTCTCTATATTTTGAAACATCTTTCCGAACTCAAACTGATCAAGCAGAAACTGAATTTGTTCGGGTTTACCATCCGTTACATTGTGGACCATATCTGCGTATCCATCAGGCATCTGAGCAATAATTCGGACCTGTGTATTCCCTAAATCAGGAAACACCTCTTTTAGCTGTTTTGTGCGCTCACGAATCGTTTTGGTGTCTGGGAAACCGGCATTTCTTCCCAGCTTGAAAAGCTGTTGTCCGGTTTGATGAAGTTCAGAATCACCATCACCGTACATTTTCTGCATCAGACGGTGAAGATGTTTCTCAAGCGTATCCGTAGAGCGCAAGAGAGCCGCTGTTGGGTTGTTTACTTCATGCGCAAATCCGGCCACAAGCTGACCCAATGTTGCCATCTTCTCCTGGTGCACCAAAGCCTTTTGTGCATCCTGAAGATCGCGATATGCTTGCCTCAATTCATTCCGCTCACTCTGAAGTTTACTGTTTACCGAATCGAGTTTCATCTGAAGAATAATCGTCTGACGATATCTCTCCAGTAAGTTCGCCATAATCAACTCATCCAGATAGCCATCCAGTTCGGGATGAATGTCAATCAGGTGATTCACATCTTTTTTGGGAATTCTAAGAAAACGACAGTTATCCTGTGTTTTGGCTGTGGTCAGTGACGGGAGTCCTGTAATGAATGAAATGATGCCGATCAAAGAACCGGACCCCAAATGCTGAAGCGGAAACTGAACATCATTGTACGGCTTCTGTTTGTATAGCTGCACATCGCCGTCTAAAAGGATATAGATGTTATTCAGAGGCTCACCCTCTTTAAAAATTGTTATACCCGATCCCAGATCAAACATATACTTCTCGGCCTGTCCGTTCTCGTCAAGTACCCGGTGCAGTAATCCGGTTACCTGATCGCGGTCTTCCAGCCATTGTGAGCCGAGTTTGAATTTCATTGATCCGTCATTTTGCGTCCGGTTCTTAAGCTCTCAGCAATCCTTTCTGAATCCAAAACCTTCATGTATGGCAGTGGGTCTTTCACATGCTCAATCACATAATCCGTCAACAGATCACGCGTAATTTGAACCAGCTCCTCTTTTTGCCAGGGTTTGGCTATGTAGTGTTTCAAATCTGCTTCATTTACCGCTTTGACGGTTTCATCGAGACCCGCCTGACCGGTAATCAGTACTTTTCGCGTCGATTTGGTCATCTCCTCTTTCTGCATCTCAACGAGCAACTCCACTCCGTTTTTTCCCGGCAGAACGTGATCACATAAAACCAGCCCGATTTTCCCGTCTTCTTCTATAATTTCCTCGACGAGTTCTTCCGCCTCCTCAGCGGTATCCGCCATCTCCACATTAAAATGCTCTTCAAATTCGGTGATATCCCGGACAATGGAGTCGAGCACTTCCGGTTCATCTTCAATAACCAATATGTATATTTCTGATTTCATAGTTTTGAATTTAAAGAATGTGAGGCCAATAAAAGTTAGTCATTAATATGACTAAAACTATTGCAACAATGCCAATAATGGAACCGGAAACTATCATGTCTTTGGTTTCCACAACCCCTGTACTGACCGCAATAGCATTAGGCGGTGTTGAAATCGGAAGCACCATCGCAAAACTTGTACTAAGGGCGATGATTAAACCAATAATCAATGTTCCGGCAGGTCCACCGACTACTCCTGATGTAGCGAGGGTAATTCCCAAAGGAATCAGCAAGGAAGCTGTTACCGTGTTCGACAAAAAGTTGGACATCATTAAAGAGACTATGGCAAAGACGCTAAGCAGAACCAGGTACGACATCTGTTCCCAGCTGATACTTCCCACAATCCAATCGGCAAGACCGGTCTCCTTCATGGCAATTCCCAATGAGATACCACCTGCAATCAGCCAGAGAACCTCCCAGGGCAGATTTCGGATGTCATCTTTTTCGAATGCCTGAGTTAGCGTGAGAACCGCTACAGGAATCAGTGCTACAATACTGCTCTTAATACCGTGCAGGCTTTCTGTGACCCACAACAGAACGGTCACTCCAAATACTATGTAGAGAATCCAGGCGTTTTTTGACGTTTTCCACTCTCCTTTCATTTCAAGCGGTATAGATTTCAGAGCCGGCGGATGGAGTTTTAAAAGCAAAAACCAGGCAAAGGCCAGCATGATGAGCGCTAATGGTAGCGCGTACAACATCCAGCTTCCGAATTCTATATTCAATCCCTGTTGATTAAGTGCAGCGATCACAACAGCGTTTGGAGGTGTGCCAATTGGCGTTGCAACTCCACCGATATTGGCTGCAAATGGAATGGATAGCGCGATACTGATTCTGGCAGGATCGGTCATCTCCATTTTAGCAAGAATGGGAATAATCACCGTCACCATCATCGCCGTTGTTGCTGTATTACTCATAAACGCCGAGAGAAAAGCCGTAACGGCCATCAACCCAAACATAATCATAGCCGGACTTGTACCAAACGGTTTCAGCAGAATCCGGGTCATGTTTTTATCAAAATTGTATTTAACGGCCGCATCAGCCAGAACAAATCCACCCAGAAAGAGAATGATAATCGGGTTTGCCAGTGTTCCAACAAACTGACTGAAGGGAACCGGATCGTAGCCGGAACCGGATCCGAAAGAGATCAAACCTTCCGCACTGAGCAGAAGAACCTCCAGAAGAATTACCAGAATAGATGTCGAGTAAATGGGAATGGTTTCAAACATCCAAAACACGGCTGCCAGAAGAAAAATACTTAGAGCAAGATGTCCGGGCAGCGACAATCCAGGGAAACTGATTAGAAGTGGAATACAAAACCCGATGATCCCTAAAACAAGTCCGATTAGTTTCGTTTTATCCATAGAACAAAAAATAAGTCAGAACGATGATTGGTTTGTATCAAAATACACAGAAATCGATTTCTAACTGAGTAGTTTCTTTAAAAAAACCAATTATTTACTGGTAGCGGTTTCATAAAATGAGAACATTACGTCTCTCGCTGGTTTTCACAGATTACCCCGCAAAGCCTTGCAGAATTTCTGCGTTGAGATATCATTATATGTGTAACCTATATCAAATGGTAAGACATTTAATATCCAATTAGATCACTATTCAAAAAAATATTTAAATCTATCTTGAATCATGTAATTAATCACACTAAATCTTATAAAATAAAAAACTGAAATCTTGAACCATCCTAAATTTGGGCATTATTCTACGATCTCCGGTTATAGTCATCAAGTTACAGGCTGAAAGCCTGAAACAATCCAGCCCGGGACATCGTCCCGGGTTTAAAAGTTCAACATGTTAGATAGCAGGCTGTAAGCCTACTACAGACTTAATCCCAAAAATAATCTGCACTATATTCAACAACATCATATTCCTTCATAAATCTCTCAATCTCTTCCCGATAACTCAATTGTTTATGATGCTCTTCCTGCCGGGCAATATATCTTGTTACTATATCAACTTTCGAGCTGCTAACAGAAAAGGCACCGTATCCCCTCTGCCAATAAAATGAAGTATTATCTGTATGTTCCTTCATCCATTTGGAAGAGCTCTTCTTAACTTGTTCTACAATCACGGCCAAGGCCACATTTTTCGATAGCCGAAACAAAAAATGAACATGATCGGTGACAGAATTTATGATGAGTGCCGGACTTTTAAGCTCTTTAAAAGTACCTGCCATATATGAATGCAAATCAGATCGGATTTCATTACAGATCAGCGGTTGTCTGTGCTTGGTTGAAAAGGTCAAATGGATGTAGAGTTTAGACAGGGATTGGCTCATATAGATTTTCTGATTTGAATACATGATTGATGACTCTATATCTGTATGAAACGAAAATGGTTAAATACTTACAGAAATTTTCCGTTAACGAGGTTATTCTGTTTCAGGCTTACAGCCTTTTTGTACAGGTTGGCCTTTGAAACTTGAAACCTGGGGCGATGCCCCTAGGCTGAGACGTGAAAGGCTTTCAGCCTTATTTTTCTATCTGAAAAATTGCATAATAATCGAGGTAAGCGCCGAGACAATAATTCAATTTAAAACTGATAAATAATTGATTAGTAGAAAAAAATGTAATCAGAGTTACTTATGTAATCACTATTCAAACCAACCTCCTGGCGGCTGTTTGAACAGGATCCCAAACAGGAGAAAAGGGCGGCGCATAGGATAGATCCAGATCTACAATATTCTGCGCAGTCATCCCGGCCGTTATAGCCGTAACTACCGTATCAATTCTTTTTGCCGCACCTGCGAAACCAACAATCTGTCCACCTAAAATCTTTCCGCTCTTTTCATCCGAAATTAATTTCACGGTAATCTTGTCGCTCCCCGGATAGTACCCGGAACGAGTTCTGCTCTCAATTTTAGCAATTATATATTTAATGTCTGATTCTTCCAGCTCTTTTTCTGACAGTCCGGTTCTGGAAATTTCAAGATCCTGAAATTTTGTTATTGCCGTACCACATACACCGGGAAATTCAATATCTCCTCCGCTCAGATTAATCCCTGCTACCAGTCCATGTTTGTTTGCAACGGTTCCGAGAGCGATCCAGGTCTGATCTTTCTTGACCAGATGAAAAGACTCGGCACAATCTCCTGCTGCCCAGATACCGGGTACTGAGGTTTGCAATTTTTTATTAACCTTAATCGCACCCTTCACACCGGTCTCTATTGAGGTACCTTCCGTTAATTCAGCGTTTGGTTTTACACCCATTCCTAAAATGACCAGGTCTGCTTCCTCTTCTTTTTGATCCGTTATCACTGAAGTAACCATACCGTTTTCAGACTCAAACCTATCCAGTTTTTCATTCAGATAAAGCTTCACCCCCGATTCCTTCATATACTCAGCAATCAGATCGGCCATATCTTTATCCATGGTAGTCATTACCTGCGGAGCCATATCAAAAAGAGTAACCTCCATATCTAGTTCAAGCAACGCTTCTGCCATCTCAATTCCAATGTATCCGCCTCCTACAATCACCGCTTTTTTGGGCGAATGTTTTTCAATGTACTCAAAAACATCAATTCCCGTCTGAAGAGTACTTAAGCCAAATATTCCATCAGAGCCTATTCCCTCAAAATCCGGTCGGATTGGGGAAGCACCGGTAGCGATCAATAGTTCGTCATAAGATTCCCGGAATGTGGAATCTTGCAAAATATCTCTTACCTCAACTTTTTTACTTTCAACATCTATTTTTATGACTTCGTGATGTGTACGTACATCAATATTCTGTTTTTCCCTGAACACTTCAGGCTTCCGGGCAATCAGTTGGTCGGAAGCTCTAACCTGGCCAGCGATATAGTAAGGCATTCCACAAGCCGCATAAGACGTATGCTTTCCTCTTTCGAATACAACTATTTCCCGGTCGGCTTGTGCTCTTCTTACTTTTGATGCAGCACTCATCCCGGCAGCATCTCCTCCAATGACTACTAATTTTGCTTTGCTCATACCCTGTTTATTTAATTATGCTTTATGATAATGTATCAAGAAATAGAACCATCCTCTATACTGAATGAAGCAGTGTATACATTCTTACTCTCTTTAAAAATATGTCTTACCTTTAGATTGAAATTTTTCAACCTATTAAGCTAACATCATCATGGAAAAGGAGACTTC
>NZ_JAWLDW010000129.1:0-7081 GCF_041686455.1 Rhodohalobacter sp. | reverse complement strand
TGAATCACTGGGCATCCCAGAATACACGATCGGTCATAGACCGGTTAGGCACGTTGGCCTCGTTTCTCTGAAGTTCAGAGTCTGGATAGCGTACCAATCTGATGATTAATAAAAGTATTTTTCGAATGATATCTTTAATTAATTCTTTGCGCTTACTATAGTGTATTACAAATAAATACCATTTTGATCGATGTATTATTATGAAATTATTCATTTGGCTCGTTTTAACTCTAAGTCTGCTAGCATCATTATATAATGATTCAGTCAGCGACTTCAGTCATGTTGAAATTTTAATCAAAAATGGAAAAGTGCTGGATGGGACAGGAAATCGCTGGTACTATGCAGACATAGGAATTAATGAAAACCGGATTGTTTGGGTCGGCAAATCGGACGACGTTACGGCCGATGAAGTGATTGACGCCTCCGGTCTATACGTTTCACCTGGTTTTATTGATGTTCATTCACATGCGGGATCCGGACTGGCATCAGAGTCATTGAGTCACGGCAGGCCTTTGCTTGCGCAGGGTATTACAACGGTGATGGTAAATCCGGATGGTGGCGGAAGTACAGATATTGCCGGACAAAGAAGTTCACTTGAAGAGCATGGAGTCGGGTTGAATGTTGCTCAATTTGTCCCGCATGGATCTGTCCGTCGTAACGTGATGGGTGAAGAAGATCGTGCTCCTACATCAGATGAACTCGAACAGATGAAATCGATTGTGGAAGAGGGAATGAAAAACGGAGCCTTCGGACTTTCAAGTGGTCTTTTTTATACTCCTGGTGCCTATGCCGACATCGAAGAGGTGATTGATCTGGCGAAAGTGGCCTCAAAATATAATGGAGTGTACAGCAGCCATATCCGTGATGAGTCGGATTACAATGTTGGCCTGATCTACTCTGTGGATGAAGTAATTGAGGTTGCTGAAGAAGCCGAACTTCCCGGAATTGTGTCTCACATTAAAGCTTTAGGAACGGGAGTTTGGGGGTATTCCGCAGCGGTTGTGAACAGAGTGGAAATGGCGCGGGCCCGGGGAGTGGAAGTGTATGCGGACCAGTATCCTTATTCTGCTTCATCGACAAGTTTATCAGCAGCTCTAATTCCAGCTTGGGCTATTGAAGGAGGAAGGACTGAAATGTTGCAAAGACTAGTTGACCCTCGGCTTCTTAATGAACTTAAACTTGAAATGGAAGCAAATCTTGATCGAAGAGGTGGTGCAGAAAACATTCAGATTTCTGAGTACTCTGTGAATAAATCTTTTGAAGGTTTAAGGTTAGATGAATTGTCAAAAAGGTTTGGCCTATCTCCAGTTGAAACGGCAATAGTGCTTATTAAAGAAGAAACCCCGTTGATAGTTTCATTCAATATGCATGAAGCTGACGTTGTCAGATTCATGAAACAACCCTGGATAATGACCAGCTCAGACGGTGGATTGGTTGAGATGGGAGATGGCGTCGTGCACCCCAGAAATTATGGGTCATTTTCACGGAAAATTTCAAAGTATGTGGAAGAAACTCGAACCATTGATTTGGGCTTTGCCATTCGGAGTATGACTAGTTTACCCGCGACTGTTTTTAACCTTCACGATCGCGGAATGATCAAAAGTGGGCAGATCGCGGATATTATCATCTTTGATCTAGACCGAATTCAGGATATTGCTACGTTTGATGAACCGCATAATTTATCCGAGGGTATAAAATATGTACTTATCGGTGGTAAGTTTGCTCTAAAGAGAGGAGAGTTTGAAGAAGAACTTTTTGGCAGGGTATTAAATAACCATGAAGAAAATTAATTCTTCATGGCTATTTTTGATTAACTATAAATTACGGAACTGCTGTAACCTGTATATTTCTGATTGTAGGATTTTTCGATTCGGTGTTGTTTTCAGTCAGTCCATTTTCATTTTCAACTTCAACGATAAAAGTAATAATCGTAGGATCTTCTGATATTTGAGGAACCTCATAATCTAAGACAACATGATCTGTTTGTGTCTCAGAAGAGAAGTTGGCCTCGCTATAGCTAACAGATAATACTTCAGTTCTTCCTACTATTTCGTCTCCATCCTCGTTTTCGAGGATGTGAAATAACTTTATTTCATTAACTGGATCTTCAGACCAAAAGCTGACATCTATCTCAATTACATCTCCTTCTAAATATTGATCCTGATTATTCAGAATATTAATGTCCGCAATGTTTGGATACGATCGTCCGGTTTCTTCAAGATTGTCTGTCAACCAGTTTTCTTCGCTGTAACAAGAAGTCAATATGAATACCGTTAACAGCAAAAACGTATATTTGTTTAGTTTTTTATAAATACTCATGGTGTATCTCCGTAATTAAATTAGTTGTAAAACCACATTGGTTGATCAATAGCTTTCTCTGCTTGTCTAACTTGATCTTCATTTCGGCTAAACTCTGAACTTGGATATACAGCTCTTTGTATCCATTGTCCGTTAAGCACAGAGTTATGATCTTCCGGTAATTCCAGTCCTCTGAAAATCGTATCGTCGAAATTGTATCTTCTTAGATCATTGAAAGTTTCCGGGTTGAGAAACAGAGCTTTGTATTTCTCTTTCATGATCAATTCCATTGTAAGATTTGCAGTTCCTACAGCAACATTTGGATCAGACAGATATGCGTCTCTATCAGCTTGAGATACTCCTAGTTTATCCATGTTGGCTCTAATGCCCTCTAAATACGCTTCATATGCCGCAGCATTTGCACCTGTAGCCTGGAAGCTACCCGAATTAGCAACTAAAAATTCGGCTTCAGCTTCAATGAACTTTGTTTCTGCATATGTTATCATGAGTATTGGGGATGAGTCGCGTGTGTGCCACGATTCTCCGTTAAATACAGTGTTTGAAAGATTATCCTGAGCCTGAGTGTTAATGCCAAAGTTGCCATTTACGCTCCCATAAAATTGTGAATCTCCTCCATTATCAGCAATGATAGGAAGTCTCGGGTCAACTTCTGGATATGTTGTGCCGTTCATTGAGCTGATAATTTGATCGGAGTGAACCGGAGCGGGGTTACCAGTTTGACGGGCAAGAAATGCACTTGTATGCCAAGGGTTTAAGTTTCTGGAAGTGTAATTAACTTGTACATCATCTTCATTACTTTCCATGGCATTTGAAAGAGCATTTAATGCATTGTTGGCAGCATCAACAGCACCTTTATTTGTCAAATGTATGTGATATCGTGCCTTTAAAGAGTTAGCTGCTCTTATCCATCTATCAATATCACCATTGAAGATCAAATCTTCACTGCCAGGTTGAATGATTTCTGAAGCTGGTTGTTGAAGAGAGGAAATCGCGTCATCTAGCAATGATTGTATTTCCTGATAAATTGATTCTTGTGAATCGTAGGAGGGAGTAAAATTACCCTCGGTAAATGCCTCGGAGTACGGAATATCTTCCCATGTATTTGTTGCTAATCCTAAATTTATAGCTTGAAGTACATGAGCTATGCCAAGAAAATGATTTGCATCACTGTCTCTGGCTTTTTTCTCCATTACATCTAAGTTATTAAGAGACGTTAGATATATATTAGTCCACGCCCCGGTAAGCTCAGATTGTTCATGTTTGTCAGTATCACCAACAAAGGAAGTATGCTGAGCGTATTGAGATGTTGTAAATGCGATATTAAAATGCGTATCTGTCGTAGTTACAATAATAGGAGCTAACATATCATTGAGTGATACATCATCTTCGAATACACTATTTGGGTCTACATTTGTATTTCCTCCCAAATAATCATCACAGGAATTGATTGAGAATAAAAGTAATCCTGCGATTACAAAAAAGAATAAGAGTTTTGAAATTTTCATGGTCAAACAGTCTTTAGATTAGAATCGCAGATTAAGAGAAAATGTTACACTTCGAGTTGAAGGTATATTCAGTCCAGTAAAACCAAACACATTAGATCCCGAAGAATATTGTTGACCTTCTGGATCATATCCTCTGAAAGGAGTGCTAGTAAGTAGATTCCTTCCGGTAACACTAAAAGTTGCGCCAGAAATGGGGAATTGCTCTGAAATAGTTTGAGGTAGCTGATACGCTAACCTGACATTTCGCAATTTTACCCAATCCGTATCTTGAATTATTATTTCGGATGCGCGATTGAATGTATTTGCATTCCTATAGTATGACTCATTAATTCTGAATGGTATATCATTTGGAGTGCCATCACTCTCCTTAACTCCATTAAATATAACTTCTTTTTCTCGTAATTCAGTTATTTCAAGAAGTCCGTTTCGAATACTATTTCTCTGACCTGCATCATAGGATTGTCCACCTTTTTTAATATCTATAAGGAATGAGAAACTTAAGTTTTTGAAGTTTAAAGTATTGTTAATACCTCCCTGCCAGTCAGGAAAAGCATTACCGACTTTTACTAGCTCACTTGTATTAATCGTAGGCACACCATCTTCATTAATCAAAAGATTTCCATCTTGATCATAGTTGAATCTGTATCCATAAAGGTCACCCAACTCACCTCCTTCTTCAATCCGGCTAACTACCCCAGGAAATCCCGAGTTTGCAAACTCAATTACCTGTAGACCTTCTGGCATAGATTTTACATTACTAGTATTTGTAGACCAATTAATGGCAACATTCCAACTGAAGTCAGTTGATTGAACAGGTGTGCCTTCAATTAGTAATTCAACACCTTTGCTTTCAATTTCACCCGCATTAGTAGTGAATCTTGCTAAACCAGCTGCATTACTTACAGGAAACGCAACTATTTGATCAATGCTAGTTTGATTGAAGTAAGTGAAATCAAAATTTAAACGATTGGATAGTAGTGTTGCCTCAGCTCCAATTTCAAAGGATGTAGTTTGTTCAGGCTTAAGATTTGCATCTCCGGCTTCAATATCCTGAACAAAGCCACCTTCACCATCAAAGGGAAATCCAGAAGCTCCTTGAAATCTTGTTCCAACGCTAAACGGTGGGGCATCTTTACCAACCTTGGCCAACGATAAACGTAATTTACCGTAAGGGAATAAATCGGAATCTGCTAGCCCTAATGTTTCAGTGAATACGTAACCTAGACTAACTGATGGATAAAAGAATGAGCGATTATCTTCCGGTAAAGTTGAAGACCAGTCGTTTCTTCCGGTAACTGTTAGGAAATATGTACCATCATAATCAATCTTTGCGTCAGCAAAAACACCAACCAGACGCCTAACAAGAGCTCCTTCTTGAATAAATGCATTCGTAGTGTTAGCCAAGGAAACGAAATTTGGAATATTCAGCCCTTCGCCTCGTGTATTAACAGACTTAGAATCGATATCTGTAATTTGGTTACCTACTAAAAGAGTGCCTCGTAATTTGTCAGAAAATTGGTGATCTAAACTAGCGAGTAGATTTGAATTAAATTCTCTGTAATTGATGTTTTCTTCTATAATAAAACCATTTACCTGCGTTCCAACATCGAGATTTGGTGGTACGAAACGAACCCTGCTATCATTGTATGTATCTAAACCCAATTGATATTTAAATGACAACCAATCGGCAACTTCATAATTTAAACTAAGATTCCCGATAGTTCTGTTGACATCATCTTTCAGGGTACTATTTTCAGCAAAATATCTTGGGTTATCAATAATTCCATTTGTGGGATTATTTTGAGTCCCATCTGGATTTAAATAATCATTTATATCTAAAGAAGAAGGCCAGAAACTGAGTGAACTCATGATTGATTTGTCACCGCCGGTTGGCCTGGTACCTCCAGAATTTGCATAGCTTAAAGATGCATCAATATTAAATGATTCACTTAAATCCTGTGAACCTGATAGCTTAAAAGTAGATCTTTGCCAATCCGTATTTGGCACAATGCCTTGCTGGTATGTATTTGAAAATGAGGTAAAGTAAGTGGTGCTCTCATTACCACCGGAAATGCTCAATGAATTATTCACATTAGAGCCTGTTCTAAAAAGACGCTCAAAATTATTATAAATTGGATCAGCACTATCAGTAACGGGTGGTCCAAATTGCCAGAATACAAGACTGCTTGAAACCCCTGGAAGTGTGCCACTAAAGCCTATCTGATATTGATCTTGAATATCAGGTGTCATATTTACTTCACTGAATCCTACTGAAGTATCAAAAGATATTTGTGGTGCACCCGCTTGTCCTTTTTTTGTTGTAATTACAACAGCACCATTAGATGCTCTCAGCCCATATAACGCTGTAGCTGATGCCCCTTTAAGTACGGAAATATTTTCAATGTCGTTTGGGTTGATATCTGCGACTCTGTTAGAAAAAGAAAACTGTTCACCACTACCTGGAGAATTTGATCCTTCACTTGGCAGGACGTTACCAGTAGCTGTTTGGTTACTTACTGGAATCCCGTCAATGATAAAAAGCGGTTGGTTATTTGATGAAGGACTTAGCGAATTAATTCCTCGAATAATAATGTCTACACCTGCCCCGGCAGCACCACTAGTGTTTTGAATGTTAACTCCGGCAATTCGCCCTTGCAAAGCGCTAACAAGATTTGACTCCTGACTTTGCATCAACTCCTCTCCACTTAACTCTTGGACTGCATACCCTATCTGTTTTTTCTCTTGTTCCACACCAAAGGCCGTCACAATCACTTCGCCCAATTCGTCAACAGCAGCGCTCATTTCAAAGTTTACGATCGCCTCTTCACCATCATTAACGGTAATGGTACGGTGAACTGTTTCAAAACCTACGTATCGAGCCTCGATACGGTATTCACCTTCCGGAACATCTGATAGCAAATAGGTTCCGTCGGGGCCGGTTGCATCACCAATATTAAGCGATGGAATGACCACATTTACACCAATAAGCTCTTCGCCTGTGTCTGCATCTGTAACCGTACCTGAAACAGAACCTTGTGCAAAGGCCTGAGTGGCAGAGATCAGAAGGAAACACGTGAGCAAAGAGAGCAATTTGAATTGTAGCATCTTTTGCATAATTCTCCTTTTTTCTTTGATTGATTTTGAGAAATTTTCAGTATCGTAAGAATATTACTGAGATAACACCCTTTATATTCAATAATATCCTGTAAATATTCAATTGAAATCCACAAATTCCATTTGTCACGGAAAAGTTGCTA
>NZ_JAWLDW010000128.1:0-7146 GCF_041686455.1 Rhodohalobacter sp. | reverse complement strand
AGATTTATGCCTAGCTCTACCCGTCTGACCGCGTGCAGTGTTCTGACTGAAGGTCTGCGAAATCCAAATATCCGCTTAATCCGCGTCTCTATTTGATAAGCACCATCTTATTACTCGACACAGTATTGTCAGTCACAATTCTGTAGATATAAACGCCGGATGCAAGTCCGTTGCCATCAAAATCAACAGAGTAAAAACCTGCCGGCATCTGGCTGTCTACCAACGTGGCAACTTTTTTCCCGATCGTATCAAATACTTCAATTTTCACATCCTGAGTTTCAGTGATCGCATATTCGATCTTTGTAGTGGGGTTGAACGGATTCGGATAATTCTGTGCGATCCGGTCGGTTTCGGGCAGGGCAGATGTGATATTCAGGTCGTAATTAGCCACGGCGGACCGATTGGTGTTCACCACAGCGATCGATATGTCGATCAGGTCTTCCCACTTCCATATGGTTTGCAATGATTGAATTTCGCTATCGGGCTGGAGGGCTAACTGGACATCTGCACTACCGTCTCTGAAGTATCCAATTACTCCAAGCCCGACTCCTGAAACATCAGACTCAATAGTAAACTGAGGCTGTCCAAGCGCAACATTGGATGGAGAAGCACTCATAAAATGAGCGGCTTTCCCCCTTAAGCTGAATCCGCGCGTATCACCCGGTGCCATGCCAATACTGTTTGAAATATTCGGATTGGGATAATTCTCCCGGTCTTCAAACCCAAAATCATAAAGTGAATAGATTGGTCCGGATGCCAGGTGCCACAGCATATTGTTCAGGTGTTCGCGGTTTAGCTGCCGGTTTCTCTCAGCCAGAGAACTTTCAACAGCATCAAAGAAGGGTTTTGTGCGCTCTTCGATAAACTGTTGCCAAACATCTACCCAAAATTCCATCCCGTACTGTTCAGTAAAATAGAGCATCCAGGTCACGTGCCAATAGGCTCCAGGTGTTGCGGAACCCGGGGCACCAAAAATAGACAGGCTGTTGGGTTCGTCCGAATCAAAATCATCGAGGATATAGTTGTAGTAGTCGTCCACGTCGGGATAGACGATCTCCTCCATCAATGTGGCATCCATTTCAATCCAATCGAAACTACCGGCGCTGCCGTCCCATCCGTTAGTGGCGTATTGAATAGCGTGCTTAATTTCGTGAGCAATTGTGGCGTAAAGAGCTCCAATAGCATTACCATCCGGATGAGCGTTTTCAGGAAAGTTCTCAAAGTTGTTGTTGATGGTGATAAAAGAAGAGGAGCCGGATGACGTTGTGGTTCCATAAAAAATAATATCCTCAAAGAAGATCTCATACGGTTCGTTGCGTAGAAAATCGACAAAACCGAGTTCTTGAACCTCGTATCGATATGATGAATCTGCTGCTTCCGCTGCCAGATAGATATAGTCCGGGACACCGGGCTCGATGGTGCTCTCTGCAGGAACCGCATTTTGTCCGTCGGTTTCGTAGTAGAGTATAAAGTTTCCTGAATCTGATATATACTCTTGCAGGTGCGAAGTTTCAGGGCGCTCAAAATAGGGTTCAATTTCAGCAACTGTGTTTGCTGTAAGTTGATCTTTTAGGTGAAGAAACTCGGCGTGAAGGGGAACCGTACATTTGATGGTCGAATGCTCTTTTTTTTCATGCAGATGTTGATGTAACTCACCGGGCCTGTATGTAAACCGGAGTTTTTCTATCAATGCGGTTTCCCTGGAGATCTCGCCACGGTTCAGTGCTTCATCAAGTTCTCTGAATACCGGATGCTGAACAGTCTGAGCCAGACTATCGACGGATACGACGGTTAATCCAACCAGCAGAAATAGTAAAATCAGATATTTAGAGTAGCGCATTTTTAAAACAAAGAGGGACAATAATGTATGGAATAATTCGTAATTTTAATGCTGTGTAAAAACAGGTATTACCTTGAGTTTGATTGATAAAATTCCCCCTTAAAAAAGGGGGAGTAAGGGGGATGTTTGTAGAATTATCACAAAATCCATTGAACACCCCTCTAAATCTCCCCTTGTTAGGGGGAGACTTTTTCATTGATTTTTAAGAATCAAACACAAAGTAAACCTAACTCCGCAAAGTTAACACATAAACAGAAGTATAACGACTCCCGCTAATAAAACGTCTATTTCCATGAAGTACGAAGTTATTCTCTACTACAACTTCAAACATATCGAAAATCCGGAACAGTTTTGTGAGGATCACAAAACCTATTTAAAAGACCTTGGTGCAAAAGGTCGCGTTTATATCAGTGATGAAGGCTTCAATGGCACACTTGGCGGCACGCCGGAACAAATGCAGGCTTATAAAAAGTATGTGTGGAGTCTGCAGGGATTTGAAGACACAGAGTTTAAAACAGACATGCACGATACCGTGCCGTTTGCCAAACTGAAGTGCAAAGTGAGAGAAGAGATTGTGGCGCTGCATATGGACGGGGTGAATCCCGAAGATGGCGGATATCATATGCCTCCAAATGAGTGGAGAAAGACGATGGAGTCCGGCGAGGATTATGTGATGATTGACGTCCGTAACGACTACGAATCTAAAGTCGGTCATTTTGAGGGAGCCGTTAAACCTCAGGTTGAGAATTTTTTTGATTTCCCGAAGTGGCTTGAAGAAAAAGAGAAGGAGATTCCAAAGGGTAAAAAAGTACTGATGTACTGCACGGGTGGTATCCGCTGTGAAAAGTTCTCCGTTCTTATGAAGAAAAAAGGATGGGAAGATGTGAATCAGCTCCATGGCGGAATTTTAAATTATGCCAAGGAAGAGGGCGGTGAGCATTTTAAAGGAAAGTGTTTTGTATTTGATGATCGCCTTGTAGTACCGGTTAACAAAGATAACCTGGAACCGGTCGCGCACTGCGAAATTACCGGGAAACCGGCTGATAATTACATCAACTGCGCGAATATGGAGTGCAACAAGCTATTTGTCTGCTCCGAAGAGGGGGCCCGGTTGATGGAAGGCTGTTGCAGCGAAGAGTGCAAACAGAGCGAATTTAAACGTCCTTTTGATCCCGATAACGCCTTTCGCCCGTTCAGAAAATGGTATAATTACTTTGACGATGAGTTTAAAGAGAGAGAAGTCAGCGTGCCCGGTTCGGGTGGTTGCTCCGTATGAGCTGACTCGCAAAATTAAAATAAAACCGGGTGATGCAGGGAAGACCGTACTCGATTTCTTCGATGAAAGGTTTCCTTTTGCCGGACGAACCGGTTGGCTGGATCGCATTAATCGCGGCTGGATACAGGAAGACGGCAAGCCTGTCTCATATGTCGATATTCTGAAAGAAAATCGTGAACTGCACCACTACTCTCCAAAAGTTAAAGAGCCGGCCGTGGCCTCAGATGTCCATGTATTAGACGAGAGAGATGACTGGCTGGCAGTCTATAAGCCGGCGCCTCTTCCGATGCATCAAGGCGGCAGGTATTACAAAAACACGCTTCTCTACATGCTCAGTGAAATGGGGTATGTTAACCTGAAAATGGTTCATCGTCTGGATGCTGTGACGTCCGGTGTGGTTCTGTTTGCCAAGCATAAAGAGTCGGCCAAAAAACTTAGAAGTGCATTTGAGGCCGGTATGGTACGAAAAGTGTACCATGCAGTTGTTGAAGGTGAAATGCTCGAGCCAATCATTGTAAAGGCCTCGATTCGGCGAAAGATAGGATTTGTGTTTGAGTGCGGAGAAGGATTAACGGGAGCGAAACCTGCAACTACGAAATTTTTTCCGGAAGAAATCGAGAGTGGAAAGACTATAGTAAGGTGTGAACCGATAACAGGCAGAACCCATCAGATTCGCCTCCACCTGAAACACGCCGGATTCCCTATTTTTGATGATCCAATCTACGGCCCAAACGGAGATGACAGCGGCCAGAAACTACAAAACTCCGCAATTAGCTTACGGAGTTCCGGAATAGAGATCTGTGAATTGGGTATTAAAGTAAACCATTAATAACATCTTCAAGAAGGCTATCATCTTCTTCAGAGTTACTATTGGATGATGGGTTTACGGACGTTTGATATACACTTAACTGTTGAAAAACCCTCCGGGCAGTACGTGAAGCTGCCATGTCTGCGTATTGTTGAGCCCTGCAATCATACTGAAGTTTTGCCTTTCCATTAAACTGAATGTCAAATTTGGGAGCATTTTCATTTGATTTTCCGACTAGAACAGAGCCAAAGATTTCCACAGCACCACTTGAACTCAATGCGAATGCGTTTTCAAAAATAACTAATCCATGAAATTCAGGAGTACCGGCTGTTTGTAGATCAGCTTCTACTTCAACATCTACATTTCCGGAACTTCTAACAATTAAAATACCAGAACCCACAGTATTCCCACTAATTTTAGCAGTGGTATTATCCACAACAAAAACACCGGGATCAGGTATGCCTGTTTCAGGGTTTACATCACCAAAATCATCTTGGTCAACATTGTTTTGTAAATTTGTATAATCAACACCGGAAGTTCCGGAGTGCAATGCTTCAATCAATGTAACGACATCATTGAAATCCATGTCAGGATCATATCCAAACTTTGAATCTCCATTAATGTTATCAGATTCATCATCTAAATCACTGCCATCTTTATACACATCTGAGTCTGATGCCATAACACCCGGCAAATCTTCACATTGCCCTGAAGCATCTCGTCCATCAATAATTTGTCCTTTATTATTTCCGCCACCACTTATACCGAAAGAATAATCTGATGCATTATCCATATATAAACCTAATGCGGAATTAATTCTTGGCACTAAACTATTTTCACTTTCATCAAGCAGTAAAGATAATCGTTGTGTTTCACCATTAAATCGACCAACGGAAACCAGTCTGATTTGATCATCTGTACCGGTTTCTTCAACCCCAACGGAGGCCTGGCCACCATCCACATTGAACGTTCTTTGTCCATTTCTCCAATCCGGATCATCGAGCATAGCCCGAATAGCCATTTCTGATCCCATATAGGCAATATTTTGCGCTTGCGTTGCCTCAGCGTAGTTAGCCGAATGGCCGGCTAAATTGTTCAGCCCACCAAAAACGGATGTTTGTGTGATGCCGAGCGAAATCAACACGCCGGCTACAATAATAAGCATGGCTCGTCCCATAGGAATTACCTCATAAATTTAAATTTGGCGGAGTAAACACTCGGTGCCAGGATGATGTTGTGTATTGGTTATTGCGGCCGGTACCCTCTCTCGGCTGTACTTCTAAAATAACTTCGATTCGATTAATATCAGCAGTATTTGCTACCGGAGTTGTCAGTGGATTTGGATCTCCAAAACTGTAGTATCGAATTTCGAACCGGGTTACGCCTACATTAATTTCTTGTGTATCTCCACCCGTTATCCGAACCAGTGAACGATGGTCTGTGTTGTTTGATCCGGCTAAGACATCATCTTCCAGCCTCCAGGTAACGGCTTCAATAGACTCACCTGCATCATTAT
Source organism: Rhodohalobacter sp. (assembly GCF_041686455.1). Taxonomy (NCBI): domain Bacteria; kingdom Pseudomonadati; phylum Balneolota; class Balneolia; order Balneolales; family Balneolaceae; genus Rhodohalobacter; species Rhodohalobacter sp. The sequence goes on along the minus strand of NZ_JAWLDW010000128.1, from coordinate 1,706 downwards.
CTAAATTGGCTTGAAATTGAATTTCATCTTCATCAGCAAAAGCAATCGGATTGCTAATCGGGCCCGATACATTATAGCCGATTTTTGGGAAGTCATATTGGATCAAATCACTGATTGCACTCACATGGCTTTGGCTCATAGTATGCAGAGAGATATCCTGTGTACTCTGACTCATTCTCAAGTTCATGGATACGATAGAGAGCATCAGAAGCGCGGCGATAATAAAACTTGTAACTAAGCCTAAGTTCATAATTTCTCTCAGTTGGTATTATTGTAAACCCGAATATAGCTCAGATTTACGTCATTCATCATGGATTCATTCGATACAGTAACGGAAATTCTTTTATAAATCGTAGCAGATGTTGGTGCGTTAGATGTCAAATCGGCGGGATCCATATACTCAATGATTGAAGTGACTTCAAACTCTCCCAGATCAGTATTCAGTGTTTCGGAGTATTCGTTTAACTCTTCAAAGGAATCAATAGTCTGGCGATTCGTAGCTGTTGTTGTGGAGATAGGATTGCCATTCACAAAATCATCGGGAACATCGTCAGGAACGGTATTACCGGCAGTTGCCTGATCAAAAGGTACTGTTTTTGAAAATTCGATCAGATCCTGCGCAATGGAAACAGCACGGACTTCAACTTCAGAGCTGACTCTAACGGTATCGTTGTTCAGCATGAAGCGATTTGCTGTAGTCAGCACTAAAGCAAAAATGATCATGGCTCCCATGACCTGTATGACTTCAGTATATCCCATCATAGCATTTGCGGTTAAATTGAATATTTTGGTTTCAGCTTCTAAGAGCTGACCTACCATCTATAGTATAAAGAGAATAAAGGCAGGTTTTTGTTACAGTTTTCTTAATTGAGGGGCTCTGCGATTAAAAAACCCCAATACGGCGGGGCCATATTGGGGCTTAAAATGCAAGTAGTGAAGACTAAGCCTTCTTTTATTTGCGGTTTGTTTATTTGTCCATCAGCTTTTTGAAGTCTTCCAACGTGGAGCGGACTGCTTTTTCTGATGCTCTTAAAAGTTCGGTTTCTGATTCGTCTAAATCAACCTCAATTATTTCCTTAATACCACCGTGTCCCAGTTTAACCGGTACGCCAAGGAAGATGTCTTTAATATCGTACTCGCCTTCGAGTAGCACGGCACATGGGAATATACGATTCTGATCGAGCATTATTGCCTCAACCATCTGTGCAGCTGCTGCACCGGGTGCATACCATGCGGATGTTCCCATCAGGCCAACAATCTCGCCGCCGCCTTTCTTGGTTCGTTCTACAATAGCGTCCAGTTTGTCTTTGGCGATCAATTGGGTGACCGGAATACCGGAAACGGTTGTATAACGCGGAAGTGGAACCATTGTGTCGCCGTGACCACCCATTAACAGAGATTGGATATCTTTTGGTGACACATCCAGTTCTTGTGCTAAAAAGGCTCTGAATCGGGCAGTGTCCAGAATACCGGCCATTCCCATTACTTTGCTTTTATTCAGGCCGCTTGCAGTGTGTGCTACATAGGTCATTACATCAAGCGGGTTTGAAACAATGATAATAATTGTATCTGGAGAATATTTAACCAGCTCTTCAGTAACACCCTTAACAATTTTGCTGTTAATTTCGAGCAGATCGTCACGGCTCATTCCGGGTTTTCTGGGCACACCGGCTGTGATTACACAAACATCAGATCCTTTGGTGTCT
>NZ_JAWLDW010000024.1:0-30400 GCF_041686455.1 Rhodohalobacter sp. | reverse complement strand
CCGGAAACTTTACCAAGGCAAAGAAGAATCTTCGGGTTGATCAGCTCAATCTGTTTTTTCAAATAAGGGAGGCTCCGTTCGGCTTCTTCCGGTTTAGGGTTTCGGTTGCCCGGCGGACGATGCTTTAAAATATTTGAGATATATACATCTTCGCGTTTAAAATTTATGGCACCCAGTATTTTATTCAAAAGCTGACCGGCAGCACCAACAAACGGTTCGCCCTGACGATCTTCCTGCTCACCCGGCGCCTCACCAATCAGCATCAAATCTGCATTTGGATTCCCTACTCCGAAAACTAAATTGGTATTTTCAAGGTCTGTTTTAAGTTCTTCAGCTGAAGTACAGAGCTCTTTTAACTCGTCCAATGTTGAACAGGCCGCAAGCTTTTCTGCAAGAGTTAAAGGCTTCGATGTTTTTTCGGATGGTAGTTCGCCTTCATCTTGATTCTTTAAAGACTGAGGCTCATCTGTTTGATCAGGTAAATCAATCTTCCGGTCCGAAATAGAAAAAGGGCCGTAAATTTCCTGTTCGGTTTTTAAGTAGTTGATGATGTCATCAATGGATATTTGATCGGAGTTGCTCATGAAGTATTTGAGGATAAAAAATAATGAATGACTGCCCAAACAGTATGAAAATGGAAAATGCAAAAGAGTTGGGAGAGGGGCAAAGGGTTTCGTCCTTTAGATAAAAATATATCACAAAGTGAAAGATAGAATCCGGACTTTTATTACCTGTACAGGCCGGGTAAAAAAATTGATTTCAGTTATTGATTGCCGGGCTGTTCCTCGAATCTTCGCAGCTGTTCGAAATACTTTTCGATCAAACGCTGGTACGTCTCAGAAAAACTCGTGTAATTCGGATCTTGCAATCGTGTTCGAATTTCCTGCTCAAGTTCTTCTAAAGTCATGTCAGGCGGAAGGGTTTGATCATATTGAGTTGAAGCCGTTCCTTCCCGCTCATCTTTTTCTCCTCTCTGCTGTAAAGCCTGCTCAGCGTCTAACATTCTGGATAAAATATTCTGCTGCCTTTCAGTCATAATGGGATCCGTTAATCCACCACGCATATCATTGATAGAATCTTCCATTTCATCCATCATTCGCTGAAGCTCACTTAAAACGCGGTCGCCGGATTCAAAAGCGCCTCTTTGCTGAAGTTCGCGTAATTGTTTTCTGATTTCATTCTGTTGACGTGCAAGCTGGTCCAGTCTTTCCGATTGTTCTTGACTCAGACGGTCACCCTGCATGTCGTTTATCATCTGCTGGAGCTGCTGATTCAACTGCTGCTGATCACCAGACATCTGCTGCATTTGTTCAACCATCTGCTCCATACTCATTCCGCCACCACCACCGCCGTTTTGTTGATCCTGAAGCTGATCAATCAGAGACGCCAGCATGGAAGCCAAATCATTAATACCCGCAAAGGCTTCCCTTGACGAAATTGAAGCGTTACGTTGATTTCTTTCAACCATTTCATCAAGCGACTGACTTAAACTGCGTTCTACTTCAGCTTTTTTTCTGTTAATTTGGTTGGGTACACCCGGCAGTTCGGATGAAACCTTGAATAGAGTGTCTGCGGTGATAGAAAATTGGTCAGCAACGCTCTTTTGATTTCGTGCCAGATCAACAAATCCCTGACTTCTTCCGCGAGTTTCGGCGGTTGTTTTGGTGATGTACTCCTGAAGGTCAGAGAGCTCCAGCAATGTGTAAAGCGATTGCTGCAGGGCTAAAATATTGACCTGAATTTGCTGTCCACTCATTTCACTTCTGGCCGACCTTATCTTTTCCGCCTGATCCTGAAGCTGCTTGCTGATTCCCTGTTGTTCATTTTGGATTTCATCACCTGTCTGTTCATTGCCTTGGCTCTTTTCATCTTCCGTTTTCCGGTTCAATTCCTCTAATTGCTCTGAAACTTCATCCAGTTGAGATTGAGATTCTTCTTTTATCTGTTTGATCTGTTGTTCAGATCTTTGCGGAGGGTTTTGATCGAGGTTTTCGAGTTGCTCAGAGATAGACTCAATGTCATCACCACTGTTTTCCAGTTCATTTTGCAGGTTTTCCAAAGACTGCTCTTCCTGTGGTTCGATTCGATCCGAGAGGTCTTCATACTGCCGGGCAAGCTTATCGAGATCGCTGTTCATTTTTAGCTGCTTAAAAAGCTCCACAGTACGCTCAAGGCGTTCTTTATAGAGATTTTCGTTAAAATTTACGTTTTCAAGTGCTTCTTCTATTTCGTCGGGTGACATATTCTGAAGCGCTTTTTGAAGTTCTTCCATAGCATCACGAAGTGCGGGGTCATCCAGCTCCTTCATTAACTGCTGAAGTTCACGGTATGCTCTTTGAGTCTCTTCCGAAACATTTTCATTTTGCATGATCTCGGATTGAAGCTGTTCAAAGCGTTCGTTCATTTGTTGTACAGCTTCATCAATATCTGATTGCTGATCTTTGATCTCCTCCAGCATCTGCTCTTCCTCGAAACCACCTTCAGGGTTTTGTCTGAGTCTCTCCAGAAAATCTTCATACTCCTGCTCCATATTGCTGAAGTTTTCTGAGATCTCGTCCATTTCACCCTGCACGTCTCGCTCTCTTCGATCAAGCTCTTCAAAACTATCAGCCAAAGAGGGAACAATAAGAGTTACAATGTTGGAGTCGCTGTATTTTGGACCGGACACTTCGTCATTATCCCAGACACGAATTCTAAATTCCAGTTCATCACGAGGCCTCAATTCTAAACTATTTAATTCCCACTGATAGTTCTCTGTATATCCGTTGCCCGGCCTCGAAAGTGTTTCACTTCCTTGAATCGGTGTTTCAACAAAAGCGCGGCGTAGTTCCCACATTAACTGAGCCCGGACCAGTCCGAAATCATCCGTTGCTCTGTAACTGATGTCCAGAATCTCGGGATTTGAAGTTTGAAATGATCCTGTAGGCTCAAGAATTGAAACAACGGGCGAACGGTCTTCCGCTTTTTTGAGAATCGTACGGTATTGATTACTGTTTTGAAGATCATCCACATCGGTCATTACAAACGAGAGCGTATCATTTTCCTCAGGTTCTATTGTAAGGGTTATCTCCGTATTGCCGTTACTGGATTCCATCACAGGGGCTATGTTTTCTTCAGAATGATTCACCATGATGGAAGTAAGCTCTTTATTGGTCTTACCTTGAAAAGAGATTTCAGAACCGGGATAGAAGGAAATGTCTGAGAAGGGATACTCTATCTCAGTATTTGAAAGTTGAGTATAGTCCGGCGGCTCTACTTTTGCAATGAGTTCTTCGAACCTGGGCTGAAGACGGATTTCTGCCTCATATTCGTCACTCACAAATCCATCCATTTCAAATCGATATGAAACCGTATTTGTAAGCTCTATCTCAGCGGGTTTAAACTTATTTCCCCCGATATTCTGAACCTGTCTCGATCTGTAGTTCTCCTCTACATCTGTCTTGAACGATAGGAAAACCTGTTTGGGTTGGTTCCCATCAGTAAAATTTATTTCCGGGGCAAAAAGAGACCCGTGTTCTAAAGTTACATCGCCCGGCGTAATGGTGTATTGATAGGGGTTGGGTTTGGGAAAAGTCTCCCAAAACTGAAATGTTCTGACCGCTGACTCCGTAAATGTCAAAGAGAGAGAACCGAAAAGCAGGAGGGAAGCAGCAAAAACTAATAACGATCGTTTATAGTATCTGTACTCAGTCTTTTTTTGAGTATAATTTTCAAGATCAGATTTTATTTCTGCAGGATCGCTGTTTGAGAGATTCTCAGATACGGCAGCATGGTAGAAAACAGAGTTTTTCTGATCCGGAAAGAGATGAAGGTCAACAGCACTCAGCAGCTTTTTCTTTCCTGTGTCTGAGAAAAAATCTGTATAGAACTGTTGAAAAGAGCTTAGTGAAAAATTCTGCTTAGCTTTCCAAGCCGAAAAAATTGCAGCCAAAACCAATACAAGCAGAAAGACTGTTTTTAATGCAGGGGCTGTATAGAGATAGTTCTCAAAAATAAAGAACAGTGATAATCCACTTAAGATAACAGTGAAAAGAGAAAATAGAATTGTTCTTCTTCTGAATTGTCCCAAACGAGCGTGCTGATTTCTCAGGAACTTGAGAAGTTCATCCAGTTTTTTCTCCGGTCTGTTTTTTGGGTTTTGAGACATTCAGGCTCTGAAGCTTAATAATATTGTGAGAGACACATAAATTAACGGAGTAACTTGACAATTATTCGATGTCGGATATCTTCATGGACTGATCCATAGAGTATTTCCCATCCTCATTTTTTAACGTGATTACTTCGTGCTCTGCATCATGCTCCAGATATATATACCAGGATTTCTCTACGGCCTTTTTTAAAAATTCTTTCTTTTCTTTTAGAGTTTGAAGCGGCTTCATATCGTAACCCATTATCCAGGGGAGTGGCACGTGAGCGTAAGTTGGAAACAGGTCGGCTGCGTAGACGATAGTTTTACTGTCATCCATGAAAACCGGTAGCTGCTGCCCTTCTGTATGTCCGTTAACAACAACTGTTCCAAAACCTTCTTCAAAGTTTACTCCGTCTTCAGTTAGGTTTAATCGTCCGCTGTTTTTAATAGGATTAATATTTTCCGGAAAGAAACTCGCCTTTTCACGATCATTGGGATTGGTAGCAGTTTCCCAATGCCGCTTGTTTATGTGATAGGTAGCATTTGGAAAAACCTCAATTAGATTCCCCTCGTTATCGTAGTCTGAAGTACCGCCCGAATGGTCAAAATGAAGGTGAGTAAAGACCATATCGGTGATTTCCTCAGGTTTAATGTTTAACTGCTTTAGAGAATCGATAAGATTGCTGTGGTCGTAATCCAGCGAATAGATCTTTTCCATCTTTTCATTAAACTTATTTCCACAACCGTTGTCAATCAGGTAAATTCGGCCACTTGTATTCGATTTTACCAACATGCATCGCATAGCCATGGGAATACGGTTTTTATCATCAGCCGGAATCATTCTGCTCCAAAGTGTTTTCGGTACAACACCAAACATTGCACCTCCATCCAACCTGAATCTTCCGGTTTCCACAGGGTATAATTCTAAGTTTGCAATTTCTAAGCGATTCATCATGTGCATTTTGAGTTCTGTTTTCAACTGACTTAAATGTAAATAAAAAAAGGCCGATCTCGTAAGAAATCGGCCTTTATAAAAGTTTATGTCTGCTTTAGAAAGCAGGAATCGGATCAACTCTATACATTGTATCCAGTAATGTAATTCCAATCAATAAAAGGAAGAATATGATTGAAAAAACAAATAATAGTGAGTTGAATTTACTATCCCAATAGAGATTCATGAAAAAGAGTAGTACCAGCAAAGCCTTTACAATAGCGATTGCAATTGCTACTACAACATTCCATGGTTCGGGAATTTCGATCCACGTTACGGCAACGGTAATGAATGTTAAGAAAAACAGGGCGATAGCAATTCCCCAGAGAAATTTAGCTGATGAAATATGATGTCCACTCATAGTAGTGTATAGTATTTTTTCAGTTAGTCGATCAGGTAGAGTAGTGGAAACAGGAATATCCAGATGATATCCACGAGGTGCCAATATAATCCGGTAATTTCTACTGGTGTATAATACCCGCTGTGAAATACTTTCTTTTTCGCTTTAACAACGAGCCAGATCATAAGTCCGATACCGACAGTTACGTGAATACCATGAAGCCCGGTCATCATGTAATATATGCTAAAGAAGATGTTAGCTTTTTCGTGCTCCAACCCATCGTATGTATAATAATTACCGGGTGCAATTCCTTTAGCGAGCTTATCAGAGTACTCAAAGTACTTAATTACCATAAATGTCAAAGCTAAACCGATGGTGATGTAGAGGTTTATAATCAGCCCTTTGATCTGGTTCAGCTGAGCAGAACGAATTGCCATAGCTACAGTCAGTGAACTACCGATTAATACGAAGGTATTCACACCGCCCCAGAAAGCATTGAGTTGAGTGGAAGCTTCGAGATAGAGTTCAGGATACCAGGCACGGTAGGCGATATAAGCGGCAAAAAGTCCCCCAAACATGAGAACTTCAGTCACAATAAAGACCCACATTCCCATTTTTGCGGATTCAAACTGTTGATCACTGTTAACAAAATGGTGTTGAACGTGATCCAGCCTTTTTTCTTCAATAGCAGAAGTTGATGACATAATTTCTGTTTTCTTATTCGTTTAAATTACGCTTTTTCAGGTGCTGTGTCAGGTACGTTCACCGTATCTTCTGCATGGTGACCGTTGTGTGATGATGCAACTCCTAACTGGAATTCTGACATCGGTTTGTGATAATCGTACGGTCCGTTAATGATAACCGGTATATGTTCAAAATTGTGTAGCGGTGGTGGAGAAGCTGTTTGCCATTCCAGGGCACGGCTTCCCCAAGGATTAGATCCTGCTTGCTTACCTTTAACCAGAGAGTGAATGAGGTAGAAAGCAATAATAAGGAATCCAACTCCCATGATGTAGGCTCCAATGGTCGACGTTTGATGGAATGGCTGGAACTGTTCGATATAGTTGAAATATCTTCTGGGCATTCCCTGAGAACCCATGATAAACTGTGGAAGGAACGTCATATTGAAACCGATGAAAATAAATGCAGCCGCAATCCTAGCCCAAACTTCACTGTACAATTTTCCAAACATCTTAGGCCACCAATAGTGAATACCTCCGAGAAAGGCCATCACCATACCGCCAACCATCACATAGTGGAAGTGTGCAACTACGTAGTAAGTGTCGTGCAGGTGAATGTCTACGGAAAGAGCACCGAGCATGATTCCGGTAAATCCACCAATGGTGAACAGGAAAAGGAAGATCATGATGTAAAGCATAGGAGCTTTTAAATCGATCGAGCCTTTGTACATCGTAGCCAACCAGTTGAAAATCTTAATACCCGTTGGTATACCCACCATAAAGGTTAAAAAGGAGAATACCATGTTTGCCAATGAAGACTGACCTGCGGTAAACATGTGGTGTCCCCAAACGAGGAATCCGATAAATGCAATGGCAAGTGAGGAAAGCGCAATCGCCCAGTAACCGAAAATGATTTTCTTGGAAAATGTGGATATAATTTCTGAAACAATACCAAAACCCGGCACAATCATAATATATACGGCAGGGTGGGAGTAGAACCAGAAGAAGTGCTGATACAGTACAGGGTCACCGCCTAAATTGGGATCAAAGATTCCGATTCCCAATGCGCGCTCCATGGTTAGAAGCAACAATGTAATGGCCAATACCGGTGTAGCTAAAATCTGAATGATGGAAGTAGCATAAAGTGCCCACAAATTCAGCGGTAATTTCGCCCAGGTTAAGCCCGGTGAACGCAGTTTGTGAATGGTAACAATAAAGTTGACACCTGTCAGGATGGATGAGAAACCGAGTATAAAAATACCCATTGTCATCATCATAACACTACCGCCAGTAGTTGCACTGTAAGGAGTATAAAAAGTCCAACCGGTATCAACGCCACCGGTTAAGATAGCTGTTAATGTGAAAAGTGCACCGATTACGTAAATGTAGAAACTTGCAAGGTTCAGGCGAGGGAAAGCCACATCCTTAGCCCCGAGCTGAAGAGGTAAGATAAAGTTACCTAAAACCGTAGGCACAGATGGGACCAGGAAAAAGAAGATCATAATGGCCCCGTGCAGGGTAAATACCTGATTATACATGTCTGCATCAAGGAAGTTTCTGGCAGGTGTCCAGAGTTCGGTTCTAAGAACCAATGCCAGAATTCCTCCCAGGAGGAAAAAAAGTGCAATTGCACCCAGGTACATTAGACCAATCTTTTTGTGGTCTACAGTAGTTAACCAGGCCCAAAGTCCTTTTTCTTCGTTGAGATAATGTTTTTCAGGATTTTCTTCCGGTTTGTATCGCCGGACCTGAATTTTTTTGTATGTAGTATTGGATGCTTCGGATGTAGCCATGATCTATTGTAAGGTTTTTATATACTCAATGATTGCATCAATCTGTCGATCGTCGAGAGTACCTGCATAAGAAGGCATAACTCTCTGGAATCCTTCATGTACTTTTGCATTTGGCTCCAGGATACTTTCACGAACATAGTTTTCATCAAAATCTACCGTTTCGCCGTTTTCGAGAGGTACTTCAGATCCCCAGGCTCCCTGAAAGGATGGACCTGTAAGTCTGGATCCGTCTGTGGAGTGGCAGGTAGCGCATGCATTTTGCTGAACAAGCATTTCACCGCGTTCAGCAGGCTCCATATCTTCACCGCCGTCACCGGAGGACTCGAGCCATGTTTCAAAATCTTCCTGAGTATGTACAAAAGTTGTTGCCATCATATCGGAGTGGGCAGTTCCGCAATATTCTGTACAGAAAATGACGGATTCACCAACTTCTGTTGCTTCAAACCAAACAGAAGTATACCTGTTCGGCAAAACGTCGTGTTTAACTCTAAAATCGGGGATATAAAATGAATGTAGAACATCATCTGAGCTCATGACCAATTTTACAGGTCTGTCAACCGGTACATGTAACTCATTTACGCTGACGGTACCATTTTCGTAATGAAATTCCCATAACCAGCTTTTACCAACTACACGAACTTCGTAGGCGTCTGATGGCGGGGTGATTTTTTGTATATATGTGCTATATCCCCAACCAAATACGATAATGACCAGGATGAGTGGAATAACAGACCAGGTAATCTCAAGTTTATTATTATGAGATATTACCGGAGTTACATCATCTTCCGATTTTCTTCTGTATTTCCATGCGAAGTAGATTATCGCAACAGTAATTCCAAAGAGAAGGATAAAGCTGGTTACATTGATGAAGTAGAACAATGCATCTGTTTCACCGGCCATGGTACTTTTAGCCGGTGGAAGCATATATTCAATAAGTCTATTCATGTTCAGTAGTTGTTTTTGAGGATTGTGTAGATCGGCGTTCTCGCCTCCAAAAAATTCCAAGAAAGATACCTAGAATAATCACGGTAGCCAAGCCACCGAGTTTCATAATATTCATCGCAACCGGTACATAACTTTGCGATGATGGATCGTATGTAAAACAGTAAAGGACAACCTGATCAATTGCTGAACCGATATTACCGTCGGCAGCATCGTGCAGTGCATTTCGAAGATCAAGCTCCCTGAATGTAGCACCATACAAATAGCGTGTGATTTTTCCCTCCGGGCTCAACATCATAATGCTTGCAAGGTGGATATACTCACCGTTGCGTTCATCATATTTGTATCGGAACCCGATTGATTCCGTCAGTGCTTCAATTTCCTGCTGGTTACCTGTTAAAAAATGCCATCCCTCTTCGGCTTTAGGCCTGTCGAGAGATTCTAAATAAGATCGTTTATTCTGAGCAGCAAGCTCAGGACCTTCTTCCGGATCGATACTAAAAGAAATTATTGTATAATCTTCGCCCGGAGACCATACCAATTTATTCACAACTTTATAAACTGCATCGAGGACCAAGCTACAAAGAGTGGGGCACTCGTAATACAGGGGGTTTAAAAGTACGGGCTTATCATCAATGAAAAGGTCACCAAGTCTCACTGAATCACCTTCAGAGTTGGCAAACTTCAAGTCGAGGGGAATCGTATCCCCAAGTTTTTCATCAACACCAATTTCTTCGAGTATTTGCGGTTTAGACTGATTTAACTGTGCAGATACTGAACCGGCAGTAAAAATGAAAAACACTGAAATCAATGTTCCGATGTTCAGTGTATACTTCATAAAATTACTCTAATTACTTTCATTCACTATTTCTGTGATAGCACTATCAATCGGGATACGGTAAATACCTTCTTCCGGGTCAACTACACCGTAGTTGTTAAGTGTTTCAGCTTCTCGTTGCTGAATTTCCTGAATATTGTAAAACTGGCTCTCCTCGGATGTCCTGTCAGAAATATTTGACATTGTGTAGCTGTGTACATAAAAAACCGATACAATGATCAGAAGTATAACAGCAGATCCAAATGTGGTCCAAAATACAATTTTTCTATAGTCCGGTGCATCTAAAGAAACACCGTTATCAACTGAGGAAGCGTATTCATCGGTAGTCTCGATTGATACACTATCATCATCTTCATTAACGGCAGTAACGCCGGTTTCGCGCATCCATTTCCGTATTTCTTCGACGGAAACACCGTGTTCTTCTGCAAGTTCCTGCAGCTTACTTTCTTGACCGGATGCAGCTTTTAAAGCAATAGCTGCTTTTTCTTCTTCAGTGAAATTTTTTGAGCTTTTACTCATAGCTAAATGCAGTTAAAGAAAAATTATTGATGATACTCTTTGTGTAGTGAATCCGGAAGATTAGGATCGTTAACCGGCACCATATTATTGTTATTAAACGTCTGGAAGAACAGTCCCATAAATATTCCGCCAAGTCCAATTAATGTAGCTATATCGAGCCAGCTAACGGCCAAACCGTGGTGATGCAATGTAGGCATCACGATCCAGTGAATTTCTATAAAGTGCATCGCTAAAATCAATATAGCCGTAATTTTGAGAAGCAATTCATTATGCTTCGATTCTCTGTTGAGTAAAAGAACAAAAGGGATTACAAATCGGCCAAAGAGAAGCATATATGTAATTGTTTCCCAGCTCCCTTCCAATCTATGGTAGTACCAAAGCGTTTCCTCAGGGATGTTGGCGTAGTAGATCAATAAAAACTGACTGAAAGCGATATAGGCATAAAATACAGTAAAGCCGAAGAACCAGGCTCCTAAATCGTAAATATGGGCTTTTTTGATAATATTGTTCAGCATTCCATTACTGTGCATCCAAAAAACCATCAAAATGATGAATGGAAAAAGCGCTTGAAAACTCATGGCAAAATAGTAAACACCAAACATTGTAGAGAACCAATGTGCGTCCAGAGACATTAACCAGTCGAAGCTTGCAAAAGCAATGGTCAGTGCAAAAAGCAAAATACCCGGAGCACTAAATTTTCTAAGCAGGGCCGTTAATCCCCAATCGCGGGTGCGATCCATTTTTACTGATGTTTTATGCAATTTGTAGCCTAAGAAACTCCAAATGCCAAAATAGATAAACTGACGTATGATAAAGAATGGTTCGTTCAGATAAGGTGTCTTGCCTGCAAGAATGGGGTCATTCATTACATACTCAGTATTTGTCCAGCTGTACAGATTACTCATTCCTAAAATGATAGGAATAAAAAAGAGTGCCCAGATCCAGAATTTAGCAAACAATGATTCCGGAATTCTACGAATAACCGCACCCCATGATGATTTGGTAATGTGGTGTATCATCACCAATATCAGCGCTGCAAGAGCGAAACTGGTATAGAACGCAAAACTTGTCAGGTATGAGAAGAAAAACTGATCCGCATTTAAAAAATATCCAACACCGCTGGCAATGAGGCCGACGATACCGACCCCGTAAAATGCTTTCGTTGCATCTTTTTGAGCCGGAAATTGAACAGAATCAGCTAATTTTGGACTGTGTGAAGCCATGAATTTATTTCTTTTTAACGCTCAGTGTTAATTATCAGAAAGTGTTTTTAAATACTCTATGATGGATTGAATTTCTCCATCAGAAAGGTAGGAGTAAGAAGCCATTGCGTTGTCGTAACTTTCAACTATTTTAGCATCCGGTTCTACAATTGACTCGCGGATATAATCCTCATCTGCTTCGATTGTTGATCCGTCTTCAAACGTTCGCTCAGAACCGTACAAACCTGCAAAAGTAGGCCCTACCATTCTTGAACCGTCTACAGAATGACATGAATTGCATGCGTTTGCGGTAATTAGCTTTTCACCACGTTCCGCTGAAACTTCTTCTTCACCACTTGCTGCAGCACGTTCTTCTGCAAGTTCATCCTCTCGCTCTCTGCGTTCTTCATCTTCCTGCTGTAGTTCCGCTAAATCCACATCGTACTGCTGCATTTCTTCTTCAGGAACGTTTTGACTGCGCTGCAGAGCTCTAACATAGGCAACAATAGCCCATCTGTCCTCAACTTTGATCTGTGAAGCGTAAGCCGGCATGTTTCGAATACCGTTTGCAATGGCGGAATATATTTCACCATCCGGCATGTTATAGCTGGCTTCTCTGTGGAAACTCGGAGCCGGAACATATCCGTATCCGCCGGTCATGATAATGCCTTGACCATCTCCAGTACCACCGTGGCACATTTGGCAATAGACTTCAAACTTGTCTTTTCCTCTGTAAAGAAATGACTCAGTCAGATCAAATGGAATTTCATTGATGTAGTCTCCATTTTCATCAACTCCCTCATAGAGAACTGTGTTGGCACGCAACTGTCCCCGGGCAACAGTTCCTTCAACAGGCGTGCGCATACTACGTCCGTCGGCAAAAAATGGGTTTGCTTCCTGAGCATTAAATCTATCCTGAAAATCCATGTTCTGCTGAGGGTGAACCGGTGGTTTTTCAGATTTTTGACCGCGACATGACATCATCATGATCGAAATCAATAGTAGGGCACATATTCTGGCTGTGTTTAATTTCATCTGTATGAACAAATTAAAATTTAAATCAGATGCAACAGCTTCACGATAGTACTGGATAAATCATCGTTCATGCTGCTGTAAATTTTGGTTTATTAAAATTAAAACGTTACTAAACTGTTTAGTTATCGTAAATCTCTTCAATATTGGTGCCACCGGCGTCCTTCAATAAAGTCTGCACTTTTTCAACATCGAACTGTGGGTCATCAGATTCGATGCATACAAAAAATCCATCATCAGTAGCCTTTTTAAAGTTTTCAGAGTTAAAAAGCGGATGATTAAACTTAGGCAGACCATTTAAGAAAAACATACCAAAAACTGCACCAAACGCAGAAAGAAGTACGGTAAGCTCAAAAATTACCGGAATCCAGGCCGGGATATTCAAGAGCGTTTTACCACTGATATTTAATGGATAATCTGCAACCATCATAAAATAGATCATAGCAAATGAACCGATTAACCCGACCAATCCATGAGAAACTACAATCCAGCCAAGTTTTGATTTCGGCAGATTCATTGCCTTATCAATTCCGTGAATAGGGAACGGGCTGAATGTATCATACTTCTTGTATCCGTTCTGATTAATCTTTTTAGCTGCATCGACAAGTTCTTTTGGATTTCTGAACTCGGCGAGTACACCATACATATTATTTTCTACCGTTGATTTACTCATCACTTTATCCTTTTTGTTCAGAATCTTTTACGGGTTCAGGAATTTCTACTTTTGGAGGATCATATTCTCCATTCTCATCATAGTTGTGAGGGTCGGCCTGTGGTAATATTGCTTTGATCTCAGCTACTGCAACCATCGGCAGGAATCTGAGGAAAAGCAGGAAGAATGTGAAAAACAAGCCAAATGTTCCTACATAAGTAATTACATCCCAGAATGTCGGTGAGTAGTATCCCCAGGATGAGGGCAGGAAGTCGGTAGAGAGTGATGTTACTGCAATCACAAATCTTTCAAACCACATACCGATGTTCACTACAATTGATATAAAGAACGTAAAAGCCACATTACGGCGTAATTTCTTGGACCAGAAAACCTGCGGGGAGATCACATTACATGTAATCATAATCCAGTAAGCCCAGGCGTAAGGACCGGTTGCCCGTAGAATGAAAATTGCTTTTTCATACTCAACGCCACTGTACCAGGCTACGAAAAACTCCATTAGATAGGCGAAACCGACCATTGAACCGGTAACCATAATAATGATGTTCATCTTCTCGATGTGATCCACGGTCATGATCTCTTCCAAACCGTAAATTTTTCTCACGATAATCATGAGGGTTAATACCATCGCAAATCCGGAAAATACCGCACCGGCAACAAAGTATGGAGGAAAAATGGTAGTGTGCCATCCCGGAATCAGAGATACGGCAAAGTCGAAGGATACAATCGTGTGTACGGAGAGTACAAGGGGAGTGGCCAGCCCTGCGAGAATCATATAAGACTTTTCATAATTCCACCAATGACGGTTACTGCCTCTCCATCCGAGTGCAAAAGTTCCGTAAAGAACTTTACCCATTTTACTTTTAATTCTGTCCCTTATCGTGGCAAGGTCAGGAACCAGGCCTACGTACCAGAAAAGAAGTGAAACCGTAAAGTATGTGGAAACTGCAAATACGTCCCAAAGTAGGGGGGAATTAAAGTTAGGCCACATTGCCATTTGGTTTGGCAGTGGAAAAACCCAGTAAATCACCCAGATTCGACCGACGTGAATGGCAGGGAATATACCTGCACACATTACGGCAAATATGGTCATTGCTTCCGCAAAACGGTTAATGGCCGTTCTCCAGTCCTGACGGAATAGAAAAAGTATAGCAGATATAAGCGTGCCGGCGTGACCGATACCAACCCACCATACAAAGTTGATAATAGCCCATCCCCATCCAGCTGGGGCATTTAATCCCCAAATTCCGGTTCCTTCCCAAATGAGATATCCAATAGAGAAAAGAAGCACGAACAGCAGAATATTTGAAATACCAAATGCGATGTACCAGCCTTTTGGCGTGGGACGCATGTTGATATCGGTAATCAGCGCTGTAAGACTCTTAAAATCGTGATTCCCCTTTACAAGAGCGGGTTCAGGAACGTATTCGTACGTTTTACTCATGTTAAATCAGTTGCGATTAAATATCCTGGTTATTAAGCCAATTCTGAGTTAGTATTTCTAAGCTTCGCCAGATAGGATGTTCTTGGACGAACATTCATTTCTTCGAGCATTACATAGTTTCGGTCATTCTGTTTATGCTGAGAAACAACACTGTTTTGATCTGTCAGATCACCAAAAGTAATTGCGTTTGCCGGGCAAGCCTGCTGACATGCTGTTTGAACAGCGCCATCTTCAGGTTTCTTGGAACCGGTAGCAATTTTGGATTTAATTTTTGCGCTGTTCACTCGCTGAACACAATAAGAACACTTTTCAATGACCCCTCTGAAACGAACGGTTACGTCAGGATTCATTGCCATTTGGATGATCTCAGGATCATCGCCGGTAGTTAAATACTCTTTTGTATAGTTAAAGAAGTTGAAACGGCGAACCTTGAACGGACAGTTGTTTGCACAGTATCGTGTACCAATACAACGGTTGTAGGTCATCTGATTCATGCCATCTTCACTGTGTGTAGTTGCTGCAACCGGACAAACCTGCTCGCAAGGTGCCATTTCGCAGTGCATACACGGCACGGGCTGGTGATATACCTTCGGATTATCACGATCTCCTTCAAAATAGCGATCCGTTCTTATCCAGTGCATGATTCGTCTGCGGCCAACTTCGCGCTTACCGATTACAGGAATATTGTTCTCGGCCTGACAAGCAATCGTACATACCCCACAACCAAAACAGGCATTTAGGTCGATCGCCATGCCCCACTGAGGTTGATAATCCGGACCGTACTGTTCTTCAAATAGTGAAATGGGTCCGCGATCGTCTCCTTCCGCTTTTGCTTCTTTAATTCCGGGAACTTCGTAACCGTGAATACTTTTATATGTAGCAAAGTCAGGGTTTTCACGATACTCCTCGAGCGTCGCTTCCCGAACCATATCACGGCCTTCAATATTATTATGGTCCTGTACACAGGCGATTTCATACACGGAACCGGTGCGTTCAACACTTGCCGGCTGATTAAACATCGCTTCACTCGTGCGAAGCGGGTAAACATCAACCCCCACACCATCAGCAACACGGCCTAGATTGTTTCTGCCATATCCTGCTGTTAAAGTAATTGAGTTATCAGCGTGACCCGGAAGAACCCATGCTGCAATTTCAATCGTGGCATCTCCGGCAGAAATTCGAACCGTAGGCACGTCATTCGACTTAAAACTTTGTTCCGGAGGTAAACCAAGTGATTCTGCAGTGCTTGGACTCATCAGAGCCACGTTATCCCATGTAATTTTAGTCATGGGTTCTGGCAGCTCCTGCAGCCAGCCATTGTTTGCAAAACGGCCGTCAAAGAGAGTGGCATCCGGTTTAATAGTAATCTCCATTCCGGATATCGGTTCTGCATTGAGATTTGGCCTGATATCAGACGCAAAACCGGATCTAAGGGATACACTAACAGAGTTGAAACCTGAATTGGGATCAACGCCGTCATGGAGAACAGTTTCCCAGTTTTGGTTAAAATTTGAAGAGAAATAGCTACTCCAGGTTTCCTGAACCAGATCGTAACCTACGCTCTCTTCCCCGGAAACGATTGTATTTAAAAATTCAATTTCACTCAAACCATCATAAAGCGGCAGTATCTGTGGCTGAATGACAGAACGCTGACCTGTGTAGGAGAGTCCATCACCCCAAGCTTCCAGAAAGTGAGCTCTGTTCAAGTGCCAATCTGCAATTCTTGAAGTTTCGTCGTAGTAATCAGATAGATGAATCTTTGTATCAACGTTGCCTAATGCAGCTTCAAAATCCAGGTCAGAAGGAGCAGAGTAGGCAGGATTTGTTCCGATTAAAACTACAGTGTCGTAAACACCTGCTTTTATTTCTTCAATCGCCTCTAAAAAGGCTTCGGTCTGATGTTGCTCGCCGTAATATGGAATTTCGTGATAAGTAACGGTGTTGCCGGCATTATTCAATGCAGAGTTTATTGCAGCAACAGCAGCATGAGCAACAGAAGAGTGATCAAAACCGAGACTTACAATAGAATTTCCTTGATTTGAAAGGAGATCTTCGGCCAGCTTATCAACCCACTCATGATTTGTAAAATTGTTGGATACATTATTAAATGCTCCCAATCCGCTTACACTTTCCGAAAGTCTTGAGGCCAGGGCGTAGGTAAATGGTTCAATCTCAGATGTTTTCAATCGCAATCTGTGATCGGCATAAGAACCGGTAGATGTAAACGAATTTTCAACACTATATATGCGTGACATAGAGTCATCGGTGTTGTTTACTTTTCGCCGTGATGTTAGCTTATAAGCATTTTCAACACTGTTCTTGTGTCCGAATGGACTCATAAAGTCGTCATTCAGAGAAACGACCACATCTGCAGTATCAAAATGATTTACCGTTCTGAGTCTTTGACCAAAAGCGATGTTTGTTCCTTCAATGGCATTGTCATCATTAAATGGCTCGAACGTAACCCAGTTGGCGTTCGAAAAAGTTTGAAGTGCATTCTCTTTAACTCTGTTATACGTAGGAGAGGAATTTGCTTCGCTCACAAACAGGATATTTCTGTTTCGATCAGAAAAGTGCTCGGATGCAAATTGAACAAAATCGTTTTTAGAAGCAGACTCGCCATTCCTTCGCGGTGAACGAGAACGATCAGGATCGTACAAGTTTAATATCCCGGCCTGATTATAAATATTTGTTCGCCCGCCACTTGCCGGATGTTGATCATTTCCCTCAAGCTTGGTAGGTCGTCCTTCATTATTTTCTACCAATAGACCTGTTACCGTATCCTGAAAAGGCATACTGGTTGCATAGAAGTTTGGCTCTCCGAGAACCAGGTCTTCAGGTTGTTTAGTGTAAGGAAGAATTTTTTGAACCGGCTTACGGCAAGATGCAAATCCGGCCAATGCGATAGAGGCTCCCATCACCCGAAGAAAACTTCGGCGAGAAACCTGATCGGTCATTTCGGTAGCATTCTCGGGAAATTCTCTTTCAGCGTACTTTTCGTACTCTTTGTTCTTGGCAAGTTCGTTTAAACTTTTCCAGAAAGTAGTTTGATTTGACTGATCACTCATTCTTTACAGAATATTAAATTGAAACTCAGGGTTTGAATTAGATCAAACAATTAATAGTGGCAACTTTGGCAATACGTAGGAGCGTTGATATTGTGCTTAGCAACCAATTCACGTCCAATTTCAAGCTGATTTTCTACCGAGTAACCCATTGTAGTTACTTCAGATACCGGGCGAACGTGTTTTTCAGGCTCGCGATGACAATCGAGGCACCATCCCATACTTAATGGCTCAGCCTGATGTACAACTTCCATTCGGTCAACACGACCATGGCAGGATTCACAGCCAACTCCTACATTTACGTGAGCTGCATGATTGAAATAAGCATAATCGGGCAACATGTGAACACGGACCCACTCAATCGGCTCGCCGGTTTCCCAGCTATCGCGAACAGGTTGAAGCGTTTCTGCGTCCGTTTGGATTTGACTGTGACAGTTCATACAAGTTTGAGTAGCCGGAATATTAGCATGCCGTGACTCTTCCACCTGTGTATGACAATATTGACAATCCATGCCCAACTGAGACACGTGAACCTGATGAGAAAATGGAACCGGCTGTTCAGGCATGTACCCAACATCAGTAAATTCAGGTGAGAAGAAATACCATATACCAAAAACAATGGCATTTAATAATATGATAGAACCTATAAGAATTCGTTTGGGTGCTTCGTCAACCCATTTAGGAAAAATCTGAGCCATAAGAATTATTGAATATTATCCATTCCTTATTGAAAAATTTACAGGAAGCAAATCAGCCAAGAAGGTAGCGAAAATTATAAATTCTGCATACCTATAATGAGATGAAATTAAGTATTTAAACTCATTCTAAATAAAAATGCTTCGGTAAACATCTACTAAATTTGCCCATAAAGATAGTATACAGATCTGTTAATTGCTTAAAATTTGATGTTTTTTTTTACCCATTTATGAGCGTATAAATCAGCCGACAGATTAAAGTATTTTTTTCATCAAAAATCTCTGAAGGCACAAGGTTTAGGAATTTTTTGGGCACTCTTTTCCGTTAAGATTGGACTCTGTTTTTAAACTTTGATCTATAAAAAAGATTTAAATTAATTGAAGTATATATCTATAAATCACCTATTTTTGTGCGTAAGAATTTAAAAGAAAACCGGATTATTTGAAATGAAAAAACCAAACAGTGACGAACTAACTATAGATTTTTTAAAGAATATCAGTGTATTTAAAGCATTAGGTGTAATAATACTCATCAGCGGTTTGGCATTTCTGTTTTTAATCTGGCTGATTTACTTTAGAGAGACTGCAGAAGAGACAGCTGCGTGGGTGGCAAACCTGCCGGCATTGAATGCTTTACTTAACAGTGCAAGTACGGTATTTATAGTCTTAGGATTTTTAGCGATAAGGAAGAGAGAGTTTGTAACTCATATGAAATTTATGCTCACAGCTTTTATTACCTCATCCCTGTTTTTAATAAGCTATTTAGTCTATCACAATTATGTGGGGCATACACCTTTTCCGGGTGAGGGGATCATCAGGCCCGTCTACTTCTTTATTCTTGTCAGCCATATTATTTTGTCAGCATTTGTAGTGCCGCTGGTTCTCACGAGTTACTATTTTGCTTTTTCAGGAAAATTTTCAACCCATAGAAAAGTGTCGAAATGGACATTACCAATTTGGCTTTATGTGTCCGTTACAGGCGTGGTGATCTTTTTTATTCTAAACGCCTACGTTTAGTGTTCTACCGCAATGACTTAATCTCGTGATGGTATTAGCCTAATGCTTGGCTAAAAAAATTAAACGGTGTTGAGAAATTCGTGTAGGTCTTGTTCGGTATTCAAGTCCAGTTTTTTCCGAAGTCGGGAGCGGTTAATGTATACACTCGAAGGCTGGATATTCATAAAATCTGCAATTTCCTTTGAGTTGAAGCCAAGTTTTAGATAGGCACAGAGTCGAAGATCGTTGCTGGAAAGCTGAGAGTATTCGTTTTTGAGCCTTTGGAAAAACTCTTGATGAAGCTGGTCCATCTGAATTTCAAAGGTGTTGTCCTCTTCAGTTGAATAGGAGTTAAGTAAACTGTGAATCTCTTTCCATCGTGATTTAGGAATGTCAGAGCTCTCTTCTAATTTCTTGAACTTCTTCTTCAACTTTTCGATTAACCGGTTTTTGTCTTCACTCTCTTTTGATTTGTTGGCAAGCTCAATGGTTTTGTCCTTGAGTTCTTTTTTGAGCTGATTAAAATCTTCTTGCAGACGCTCTTGTTCTATCCTGAGGATTTTTTGCCGGTGCTTCTCTGCTTGTTCTCTCAGTGACTTTTGCTTGCTGACTATAAACTGTTTTTCTTGTTTTTTGAAAATCTGTTTCTGCCATAGATAAAGGAGATACACGAAAGCAGTAATCAAAATTATGTATGCGGTGTATGCGTACAAGGATAAATACCACGGTGTGGCTATTCGAAAAGAAATAGTGGATGGTTCATACACCGTTTCATCTATTTTAGCCCTGACCGAAAGCTCGTAATTACCGTTTGACAAATTGATTAAATCGATACCACTTTCGTAAGTCCACGAACTCCAATTATTTTCGCTGTTCAAACGATGTTGATATTGTACATTTTGCCGGTTTGGTACCAAAAATTCCACCCTCACATTATTGTAGTTGTGGGGAATAGTCTCTTCAGCAAAAGCCTGCACCTTTTCTTCGTTGTTGTAAGCATCAATTCTTCTGAATATCAGGTTTGTATTGCCTGTACTATCAAAATAATTCTCTTCCAAAAAATTGAAAGCAAAACCGTTGTAAAGTGGTAAAAACTGAATATTTTCATTTAACATTGTTGAGCGGTAGATCCAGGGCATCATGTCTTCTGAAAGTGGACGATAATTTATTTCTGTTCTGGAAGAGAAATTGCTGTCTGCTGCTGAATATTTGTATTCAAACTCATCGGTTCGTACCCGAATCGAATCCCTGTCATTCACAATAAAAGGATCCGAACCTTGAAAAGTGTCATTGGAAAAAATATCTCTTTCTATCGGAATAAGGTCATCATCCAGCTCGGTACGGATAATTCCAAAGGTTGGAATATTTACCCAAAGCGTGTTTTCATCATCAATAATTATTTGATTGACTGATCCCCGTATCAAATCCATAGTTTTTAAGTAGGTCCATTCATTGTCTACTTTTTTAAAAATAGCAATACCATTATATGTACCTCCAAGAAGGTAATCTTTGTAGGTCGCTACCGTCCAAAAACCTTCTTGGTTTCCCACACGCTCTAATCTGCCTTCATTCAAAATAAAAAGACCACGGTCGTGGCCAACAAACAGTTCATTATCAATTTCTTTAAGCATCCAGACCTGGCCTTTACTTTCCGGAATAATATCAAATCTGTAGAACTCTACATCGTTATTCAATTCCTCCCATGATGATCTGTAAAGCCCTTTATTGGTCCCCAAATAAAAGACATCGTTTTTTAACTGAGCCGTGTATCCTGTTCCAAAATCGCCTCTGTAATCATAAAAGTATGTCGTTTGATTTCCTAAATTGAGGGAAGAAACTCCGAAATCGAGTCCTAGCCAAAGTTGATTATTTCGGCTATAGTGCAGGCTTAGGATTGTATTATTTGTTAATCCCTTGTTTCTGTTGATATAGTGGATAATATTTCCACTTATATCACTGATATAAAGGCCACTTTGCACTGTTCCAAAAGCCAAATAGTTCTCATCAATTTGTTCGAAACTGAAGACGTTGGCATTTTTAATTGTTTGGGATACAGGAGATTCGATGGGAGTCAGTTCTCCGGAATTAAAACGAAATAAACCTGAATTGTAGGTAACCACCACAATATCCTCATTGTGGTGATAGACTCCTGAAATATCGATTTCAGGATTTTCAGAAAATTCAATGACCGGATCAAAAGAAAGGTCATTAAACAGCAATAATCCGGCCTCTTCGTCGGATAAGTAAAGGTTATCTTTAACCTTAAAGCTGCCATCAAAACGATTAGGAGCAGAGATCTTGGTTAAATTATTATCTCTAAACAGATAGATGTTGAAATCAGAAATAAAAAGAATATCCTCACCAACTTGCTGGATGTCCCAGAACTCTTCACTAATGTCTAAAAGGTCTTCTCGAAAAGGATACAGCGAACGATATTCAAACTCCTGATAACGATTTTTCTCCCAAACACCAAAATCCAGGTCTGAACCCGTGTAAATCAAGGAGTCGTTTACAACATGAATGGATCGGGTGAAGCCATCACTGCCGCCAAAGTTCTTCCAATTCTGCCCATCAAATTCAAGTAACCCTCTGTCGGCTGCCATATAAACAATTCCGTTTGGTGCGGAGTCGATATCCCACACTTTTCCCTGATTATTGTATTGAAAGGGAGTGTAATTCTCTAAGTGAGGCACACCCTTTTCTGGAATTTGTTGAGCCTCCGCGTTGAAAACCAACAAAAAAAGAAATACAGAGTATGTAAGCAGTCGTTTCAATGATGAATAATCGAAATTGTTATTTATTTAGTCATCAAGTGATGGCATAAATAATGGTGTTTTATAAACATATCCTAACAGTTTTCGAAATTTAACCCAAAAAGTGACCTGAAGAATTCCAATTTGATATATTTGAAGCCAATCTTACCAGGGTAAATGGGTGGGGGTTAGGAGCTTTTTCACTTTCACTTCGAGATTTAACAATCTGCAAAATGTCATGAATGGAGGTCGTAGTTAAATTCGA
This sequence comes from Rhodohalobacter sp., assembly GCF_041686455.1. Taxonomy (NCBI): domain Bacteria; kingdom Pseudomonadati; phylum Balneolota; class Balneolia; order Balneolales; family Balneolaceae; genus Rhodohalobacter; species Rhodohalobacter sp. The sequence continues at coordinate 8,046 of NZ_JAWLDW010000024.1, read as the reverse complement.
CTGCGAATAATTTTTACAACGATATACACATTAGACATCAAAGCTTCTTTCAAAACTTCACTCCATATCCATTTCAATGAATGGGCAGAAACAGAGAGCGTAAAACAGATAGCTTTTTTGATAAAGTGGTCGCTCAGATGTTCACTCCAGGGCTGAGGCCTTCATGGCAAGTTTCGGTGATCTGTCGATTTTAAAGAGCCCCCAATGTTTTTCGGGCTCCAGGATTTCCGGTGATCCTTTCCATGTCTCATCAAACGCTTCGAAGAAAAATGTGAGGATTTGCTCTTTTTCGACCCACTCCATCAATTTCTCGAAGTAAATCTTTTGAAACTCCTCGTTTACATTTTCCGGAAGGATACCTTTACCATTTGATTTTGTAGCCCATCCCGCTTCTGTAATAACAACAGGTTTGTCAGGGTACTTTTGAGCCACTGCACGATAGTTCTCTTGTGTATAGTCTAATGCTTCGTTGATGCTTTTATACTCCCAGACAGGATAGGTGTGAATGGAAATAAAATCTAACTCTTTTGCCAGGGGTTCCAGCTTTGAGAGCCAGGGGGCATAGTTCTCGCAGAAAGTAACAGGTTGCTTTGTGAGCTTTTTTACTTCCTTTACGTAGTGAATGACTTTCTCTGTGGGAACCAGATGGTCTGTCCAGTCCACGCAGGCTTCATTACCTACTGAAAGCGAAAAAATGATGTCTGGATACCGGTTTGCAAATTCAGCCAGCCTAAGCATTTTTTTGCTATTATCAGCACGGTTCTGTTCAAGTATATTTTTTGGATGAATACCGCCTCCCCACGGGCAGTTGAAATTATTAGTCTCGGCTTCAATGTAAGCTCCCAGCATTACTTGAAAATCCAGATTTTCATTTCTTATGACATCAAGTACAATCTCTGCATGCAGGTCACAATCAAATAGCCGAAGATACTTCCAATCGTTGTGAAGAAGCATTAAATCTTCTTTCACTTCATTGTAGTTGGGGTATTTGCCCCCCGGTTGTTGTCCATCCCGGAATCCGGAATAGCAGATAGCTCTTGCGGGCAGTAACCCCAGCTTTTTATATGTATCCATTTTTAATACTTAAGTTTTCCTGTTTTATCCCAGATTCCCCAATATGCACCCACTTCACCTTCTGAACTGATTTTCCAGGATTCATCGAAAGAGGAGAAGTAAAAAACTTCAACATCTTCATCATTAGCCCATAGAAAAGTATTGATAAAGTAAATCATTGCATTTTGCTGAGTAGGAACTGCATTTCCTAAGCTGTCTCCTTTATTTGGCCAGCCGGTTTCAGAAATCATTACTCTTTTACCATTGGCGACATTTTTAACCTGATAGTACATCTGCCTCATATGCTGAAAAGAGTCTTTAATATCTGTTCCCTCCCAATAAGGATAGCAGTTACACAGAATAATTTCACAGGCATCGGTAATCTTTGGTCTTTGTACAAATTCATAATAAGCATCTACATAGCCAACAGGGATATCAGGAAGTTGTTCCTTTACTTCCTCAATGTATTCAAGAAGTTCGTCTTCACTCAGGTCATCCCGGTAAAGCACTTCGTTACCAACAGCAGCTACATCAACAAGACCTTCTTTGGCCAGTTTCACAAGATTATCAATCTCAAGTCGATTCTTTTCCTTATCACTGCCCAGCCACGCACCGACCAATGTTTTTAAGCCGGCGTTTTTTGCCACTTTTGGTATTAATTCGTTTCCATCTGTGCAGGAGAAAGAGCGAACCCAATCGGAGTGTTTACTAATAATGCTTATTCTTTTTACAATCTGATCTATAGTTATTACATCTCCGGGTTTCTGTCCCTCCTCGTACAGGCTGAAACAGAATCCGTGAATGCCGTCATAAAGAACTTCCAAAAACAGTTCTTTAAGTTCGTCACCTGACATATTTTTCAGGTAATCAAGTTTTGGAATTGCATCAGATTTTTTAAAACTCAGGTACTTTTCTTCTCTATATGACATAATCTTTTCGCTTTAATAGTTGATCAAATATCTTTCTTTAAAAGAGGGGGGTTACATTTTACCTCTTCGCTCCACCAGTTTATCCTGAATTTCTCTTGCTCGTTCCTCTGTCAGACTATAGCTAACCATCACCCAGATTGCCAACCCGGCTGTTGCAGCGGGAATTAGGATATCTGCTATTCTGAGTCTTGTCATTGTTTCTACAGTTTGAGTTGCCGCGTTCTGATCGAACCCCACTAACTCGAGTACTAAACCACCCAAAACCAGTGCTATGGCTTGACCTAACTTCACCATCCACCAGTAAATGGCACCGAATGTACCTTCTCTTCTGGGCATTCCGTTTTCAAGTTCATCCAAATCGCAAACGTCGGCCGTCATACTCATCATAAGTGTAAACAGACCACCCAGTCCAAACGCCATGAATGGAATTGGCATGAACATCAGCCAAGGGTTTTCAGGGCTGAACCCCCACCATTTCAGGATATACCCAACAATGGAAAGAGCGGTTGAAATAATGAAGGCTCTTCGTTTTCCAAACAGGTCAGCGATTTTCGATACAATGGGAATCACCAAAAATGCAGTGGCTACGGCGGTAATCGTTGAGAACCATGCCGGCCAGTTACCTGCGGCTCCATAGTCGCCGTTAAACATGTAGAAAACAATTATAAAATAGCTAAAAGAAGCCACGAGCTGGAATCCATTAAAAACCAAAAAGGTTGCGGCGCAAAGCTTCATGAAGGGCTTATTCTTAGAAACAAGAATAATGCTTTGAAATAGTTCTTTAAGATTTGAAAGAGCTTTTTTAAATGTAATCTCCTTACGATTTTCCATTTTCGAGTCATCCAGTCCCTCGCAAAAAATGGCAGGCAAAAGGCCAAGTGCGATACAGATTCCACCTACTACAACGGACAGCTGGCGAACCCCGGTCGCCTGATCTGCAAACAGATCGGGATTAGCAATAAGAACCCAAAACCAGGGAACAATCATCCATGCAACCTGTCCAACCGTTTGAGAAAATGCCATCAGGCGAGTTCTTTCGTTGTAGTCGGTGGTCATTTCATAACCAAGACCAATAAGAGGAGTCGCAAACATGGTGTTTCCAATAAGAAACACCATCGACATAATCAAAAAATACCAGAAGTTATAGGTTTGAGAGTTGTTTTCGTCCATCTGCCAGAGAAGAATGAAAAACAACCCGCTTAAGATAGCACCAATAAAAATGTATGGTCGTCTGCGCCCCCATCGTGACTTGGTATTATCTGTGATAAATCCCATGATGGGATCTGAAAGCGCATCAAATATCCTGGGCAAACCGCCAAGCAAGCCGGCCAGAAAGGGACTCATTCCAAATGCAGTTAGCAGAAAGAACATAAAAACGCCCAATGCACCCGGCAGCAGGTTTAAAACCAAATGGCCGGCTCCAAAGGAGGCTTTTTGTCCGAGAGGTACTTTATCCTTAATAACTATGTTTTTGGCAGACATTAGCGAGTTTTTTTCGGATGATTGGTTATGTATCTAAATCGTTAATAACGATGGTTTGAATAGCTTTTCCTGTGATTGAAAATTCAGTCGATTTACCATTCAGATTTAAAGTGATGCTTTTTGAATTTTCTTCCGGATTGAACAGGACAACAGCTATGGTACCGTCCGGATTTTGAGCGGCAGTTACCATCAAATCGTCATCAGTGTGCTGATGGCCAATCCTTACGGCTCCCGGTCTGATGTATCTGCTGAAATGAGCCATGGTATAGTAGAGAGGAGTGAAGTAGACTTCATCCAAATCGGGATCTACAATAACGGGAGCTGCGCACCAGTTTTCGGCCCAGTTCGGACCACCTTGACGGTTCAATACCATGTTCCAGTCAATCCAGCCGTCAACCCAGTTGTTTAATGTACCAATGATATCCCGTGCATACCTGAATACGGGAACGTACTTAGGGTGAAGATGTCTTCTCTCTTCAGGAGCCCAGTCATAGCCCCAATCTGTTGCTTCTTTAGACCAGTACCATGCGTCGTCTTTCCACGCAGGAACTTCCGCATCAACCGTTGCTTCCGTCTGGATTAAGTGTTTGTCCGGAGCTTTGTTATGTGCGTACTGCAGCTCTTCCGGGAAGTAGTGGTATGTGCTTCCATACCAGTGCACGGCTGTTCCATCGTAATATTTGGCAACTTCGGGATCATCGTACATGGCATCTACCCATTCAATCAACTCAGCATCACGATTTTGATCATATCCGAAAATTTTCACATCCTGTTCGTCCTGTTCCAATCGAGGCCCCAGGTGGTTTTTAACAAATTCATTCTGCTCTTCCGGAGTAAAATGCATGCTTTCCCAATTACTGTCGTTCCCCAATGGCTCATTCTCTACCGTAAAAGCCCAGATATCGATTCCTTCTTCCCGGTATGCATCCATGTATTTAGAAAAGAAAAGTGCCCATGTATCATAATATTCAGGGAGCAGTTTACCACCTTTCCAATCGTTGTTGTCCTTCATCCATGGCGGGGCAGTCCATGGAGATGCCATAATCTTAAAGCCGTCTTTAGAAATCTCCATTGCGTCCTTGATCATAGGAATCATGTCGTCACGGTCTTCATCTATAGAAAAGTGCTCTAGGTTTACGTCCCCTTCAACCGGTGCATAGGAGTAGTTGGAGAGGGAGAAATCACTTGAATTCATGTGCTTTCTCGTTAGAGAATATCTGGCTCCGTCTTCGCCGAAGTAGGCTTCTAAAACTTTTATCCGATTCTCGTTACTCAGTTCATTCAGCAAATATGCCGATGCTTCTGTAAATGAACCGCCAAAACCGGTAATCTCCTGATATGTTTCCTCAGGATTGATCGTGACTGCAACACGGTTTTCCGTCTCTTCAAACTCCTGCAGTTCGGTGAGTTGATTTCCGCTTTCAGATGTTTCAAAAATTTGTACGTTCAACTCATTATTATCCATATCGCAGCTAATGAGGGTGAATATGAGTATCGTTACAAGTGTGGCTATGGTTGTAAATTTCATATCAGTTCGTGCTTTGCGATTGTAATCTTTCTTCTATTTCCTGCTCTGTTGGTGGCACTTTAACGTCTTCCATCATAGCATCAAAATCTCCGTCGTATGTTTTTGTGATTGGCATTCCATCCCGGGTCAAGCCATCAAACACGCCGGCGTCAACCTCATCCCAAAGCACATATTTTGCTTCCGACTGCAGGTTGATCAGCCCAAAATGATTTTCTGAGCCGAGCTGGTTTTCAGCATCTTTCCACTTTTCATCAAATGCTTCAAAATAGAAGACGGATACCTCATTCTCATCAGACCACTCCCGAATCATGTCGTGGAACATCTTCATTTTGTATTCATCCGTAGCTCGTGATCCTTCAGGTCCATAATATTCGTTCGATATGGTTGCCCAGCCGGTTTCGCCGATATGAACCTCTTTGTCTACTCCCAGACTCTTCATATAATCGACCACGCTCTGATATTGCGATACGGCGTAGTCGAGCGAGCGATCGAGAGCGGCGTCAATCTTCTCCATATCTGAAAGGTTCTCTTCATCTTCAGGTACACCCCAGAAATCGGGATTGTAGTGAGTATCATGCATAGGGTAGGTATGCATCGAAATGTAGTCTACCATTCGGATAAGTTCATCGAGGTCCTCTTTATGATACTCCTCACCGCCGCCACCCCATGAGGCAAAGTTATCCGAACTGGTTATCCATAAATCCTCGGGCAGCTCTCCGTTTGACTTCCGCTCTTGAAGATTCTTTACCCATTTTAAAATAATTCCGGGTTCTACATAATACTCCTCTTGCCAGTGTACCATGGCCTCGTTGCCTACAGCAATTACTTTAACAATATCGGGGTATTGGCTTGCAAGGTTTGCAGCTCTGTCAATCTCTTCAGGATTACGCGGGTGATCTTCATCCCTGATGCGTTCCGGTTCGTCGGTCCATGCGTTTTTGGCATCAATCCAGGCCCCCATCATTACATACATTTCAAAATCCGGGTCATCCTCTTTCATTTCGCTGATTGCCTGCAGAAGATTGGGAACCGCATCTAGGTAGACATTGTAGGTTCGTACAATTTTTATACCCATTGCCGAAAGAATTTTCATGTCTTCTTTCAACTCAGGAATTGTAGGCTGAATATCTCTCGAAATACCCCGATAACCGCTATAAGAAATCGCAGGGTAATCCGGATTGCCGAGAATTTCTTCAGCCGTTACAGTTGATGCCCCGGACATGGCAGGATTTTGATTTGTTGAACCGTTGCAGGAGTTCATAAGCAGAGGTATGATAACTGCTAACAGCAGTAAGTGTAATTTTTTCATCATTTTCCTTAGTTAGTAAAGTTAGTCTACGTGAGTCTGTCACTTTTCAAATAAACAGTGATCAGCTCTATTTCACCGGTGCGATTAAATACTTTTTCACTGGTATTCTTGTCCAGATTCAGGCTGTTAAATTCTCGGGTTGCCCCGTTATTGAGCTTAACTTCGATTTTATCCTCATCAGTTTGTTGGTAAACAACAGGAACCTGGCAAAATGTAAATGAGAGAGACTTCGGCTGAAGACTCACTTTCCTGTCCTCTTTTTGTACATCCACATACTTAAATTCACTTGCCTCTTTGAGCAGCTCATCTTTTTTAAGTAGAAGAGGGTTGAAGGATATTATTCCGTCTTTAATAAACACTCCCAGCTCACCGATTCGAACCAGAATGTCTTCCTTCACCTGACCTGTCATGCCCGGCTGTTGGGCACCTCTGTGGTACGGAGTATGAGAGTATGGATCAGTCGGAAAAGCCCCATAATCTTCAGGAGATTTATGAATTCCAATTCCATCGCCAACTTCGTAAAAATGGTTTTTCAAACGATTTAGAACAGAAGCATCCGCATCTTTTTGGTAAGCATCAAGAGTTACCTCTTCCACGGCCAGATAGAGTTTGGAAACCATATGCCAGTAGATGGAACCCAATCCTTCGAAGGCGAAGAAGGTACCCGATCGGCCTGTAAATGCTTTATGGTTAAATACTTCCTCAAAAATTTGAAGCAGAAGATCAAATTCCTTTTCAACCAAAGGTTGATATTTCGTTGACTTCAGTTCGTGCAGAGCTTCTTTCAGATCCCCGGCATTTCTGAAATTTCCGTTGAAGTGATAATTTCCTTCAACATCCCTGTTGATAATTTGACGGTTACCGTCTGCAATCATTTTTTTGAGCAGTTCGGATTTCTCAACCAGACTTTCAGGAACGTTGTTTTTTTCTAAAAATCCGGGCAGATCCTTGTTAGGGTAGAGGATGTAGCTGTTCTGATCTTCCCGGTAAAGAGAACTGTTGCGAAGGGCATCCAAAACGTCAGCAGACTCCTTCGGGCTTAAATATCCCGAGCTAAGAACGGCTACCTGGCCTTCGAGCATTTCATCCAGTCGAGAAAGTGAGACCCCGTCTGCGTTCATGCTCATTAAATTGTATGCATGATACAGCCGGTCATCTCTTCGATTGGCTTCAATGGAGTGTTCCAGATAGGAGAGGGCAGTGTTCAGAAATTCTGAGATGTCTGCAATTTTTAACGTCTCTTTTTCTCCGCTAAACCCGTTCTCATAGATCTCATTTCTGTACTTACTTCCCGCGGTTCCCAAAGCATCTGTTACATCCTTTCTGTGTGCATCATTAAATCGCTTGTTTAGCAAGTCCTTGTGTTGCTGAAGTGCGTCTGAAATTTGGGTGAAAAAGAGATTCAGTTCTTCGGAGATCACCAAATCGTCAGTTTCTGTTTCGGATAGGGTGTCTTCAAAGAATTTCAAAAATCGTCGCAGATAGTAGAGCGTTACCATCGATACCCCGTTTCCTACAAGGGCATTATTGGCATCATTCCACTCGGGACGCTGGGTGTTCATCCAGATGCCGCCCTCAGGTATAAAGTTGGACATCTTGGCGAGAACAGCTGCCAGAATCTTTTCAATAAAGTTTACCCGGTGAATATCACTCTGTTCACTTTGAAGCAGAGCACCGTCGGCACCGATAGCTTCAACTTTTTCACGGATCTCCTGATCTGTTTTTTCATCAAAATCGATGGTGTT
>NZ_JAWLDW010000023.1:0-30537 GCF_041686455.1 Rhodohalobacter sp. | reverse complement strand
GCTGCCGTTCATGCCAACCGCGCCATCAAAGCAGGTGACGGCAATCTCTTCATTACCGGCGGTGTTGAACACATGACGCGCGGCCCATGGGTTATCTCAAAATCATCCAAACCGTTTGGTAATGATTCCGAGATGCATGATTCCAGCTTTGGCTGGAGGTTCATCAACCCTAAAATGGAAGAATTGTATGGAACCGATGGAATGGGAAATACGGCAGAAAATCTGGTAGAAAAGTTTGATATCTCTCGGGAAGATCAGGATAAATTTGCGGCCTGGTCTCAACAAAAAGCAGCCAAGGCAAGAGAATCCGGTCGATTGGCTGAAGAAATTGTTCCGGTCGAAATCCCGCGAAGGAAGAAAGATTCTCTCTTGTTTGAAGATGATGAGTTTATACGCCCGGCAACTACACCTGAAGTTTTGGCTAAACTGCGACCCGCATTCAAAAAAGACGGCAGCGTAACAGCCGGCAATTCCTCCGGTTTAAATGATGGAGCGGCCGCAATGCTGATCGCGTCAGCGAAAGGAGTAAAAGATCACAACCTAAAGCCAATGGCACGGATTGTCTCATCCGGAGTAGCCGGTGTGGAGCCCAGAATTATGGGAATTGGGCCGGTGTATGCATCAGAAATCGCTTTGAATAAGGCCGGGCTGACTTACAATGATATGGACATTATTGAGCTCAATGAAGCGTTTGCGGCTCAATCTCTTGCCTGTACTCGGAAAATGGGATTAGAAGATGATGATCCGCGAATCAACCCAAATGGCGGAGCCATTGCGTTAGGCCATCCTTTGGGGATGAGCGGTGCTCGAATCCTGCAAACCGCAGCCATTGAACTGCAAAAGCAAAATAGGAAATATGCCCTGGTTACCATGTGTATTGGAGTTGGGCAGGGATACGCCGTGATTTTGGAGGGAATGTGATCACTTACTTCTTAATCGTTGAACTATACAAATACTCTGCGTAAATCTGCGGTGATCTCAGCGATAATCTGCGAGAAAAAGATGATATTATACTGACTGACTTACTCCACTTTTCCCTTGTCAATTTGTACAAAAGTGATCGAATTATAAAATTTTAGAAACTGACAGCTATTACGGATAGATCTTTGCTTCAATAATTTTATCCCCTACCTGCAGCTTATCAAGAACATCCAACCCGCGAGTGATCTCCCCAAAATTAGTGTAGTGACCGTCCAAATGGGGCGCCCATCGATGCATAAAGAAAAACTGACTGCCCTCCGTATCCGTACCTGAACTGGCAATTCCAGCCATTCCCCGTTTAAAAGTCTCAAATGAAGGCTCAGTGGGAATACGGTAGTCGGGTCCGCCAAAGCCATCTTGTCTGTCAAAATCCCCGCCTTGTGCTACAAAGTTTCGCACCACTCGGTGAAACACCACGCCGTTGTAGACGCCGGCTCTGGTAAGACTGTCAATCGATGAAACAGTAAACGGAGCTGATAGCGGATCAAGTCTGACAACAATGGTTCCCTTTTCTGTTTTCAACTCCCAGAATGGGCGCGTTCCCATTTGATAGAGTCGATCAATGTTCGGAAGTCTGAATGTTTTTTCAAACTGAACTTCAGCAGTTTCGAACTGTTCGGGAAACCTCTCCTCCAGAACCCTCTGTAAAATTTGAGCCTGTTCAAACATTTCAAGCTCAACATAGCGTTCATAAGCTCCATTAAGCATTTCATAGGAATCATCCGACAGCACCCGGTCACTTAAAAACACCTCAGCTAATCCATCCAGTGAACTTCTGTTTCCGTCCTCCAATACATAAGCGATCAAATCCTCAACAGAATCCCTGAATCGGTTTGGAATTCCTCTTCTTTGTAGAAAACGCGACATCATACGGCCGGCATGAAGAGCTTCAACTCCTCCACTTTTGATATGCTCGGAAAGCCTCTCGAAATACTCCTCGTCTGTATCCAGCGCGCTGTAAATAATCAGAAACTGTTCTTTCAGATAGGGATTTCTGCCGGATAGTTCATCCAGACGAAATCGGTGAGACGTTACACCCATCCCGTTTCTTAAAAACAGATTCAAAGAACTGATGAAAATTTCTGGATCACGGGTTGGTACTGTGATCTCTTCTTCAATTCTGTTTAGAAATGGCGGAGTTAACCGTTCATGCTGGGTCAGCGAAGTTAAAACCTGGACAACAACATGGTTATTTTTGTGATGCAGAAGTCTAAAAATGGGCTCGACGTCCTCAGTGTCCGGAACAGAGTTGCCCAATGTAGATGCTAAATCAACGGCTAGTCCGGCTCTTTCATTAAGCTTCTGATCCGAAAGCATATCCATGGCTACATAAAGCCCCTTCTTTCCCAACATTCTCACAATGGTCATGTCTACAAATTCGTCCTGCCCAACGCCAAACTCTTTCCACTGATTTTCAGTAAGTGAAGCTAAGAATGATTCAGGTTCCGGCCTGTTCACAGATGCGCGATAGTAGCCGTAAAGTAGATTTCGCCGGATTTCCGGATCTTCATTCTCTAAAGCAAGTCGAATAACCGTTTCATTGAGAGATTCAGGCACCTCCAGTCGCGACATGATACCGCCGATCGCTTTGGAGCACTCAGCCGAACGAGTCAGATCTCTGGAGGATATCAAATACTCAAGATCCTCGAGTTCGCCTAGTCTAAAAAACACATTACAAACTGATTTAGAGCTGATTTCATCAGAACGAAATGCATTACGAATTGAATTCAGCATATCGGCGTTCAGATCGTGAAAACTGATCGCAAACCACCCTCCTTTTGTATCTTCTCTAAACGCTTCTTCAATAAGCAGATTCAACTCAGATTTATCCACTTCCGTTTTTGCCAGTGCCTTCCATGCAAGGTTTGAGACTTCAGATTCATCATGATCCACAAATTCCATCAAACCGCTAAAGCTCCGATTAGCAATTTCCCGCGTTACTTCAGGATACTCCGCCTGTACAACTTCAGATTTCTGCAAGTACTTCTCATTTTCCGAACAACCCCAGAATAGGATAGAAATTAAGGAGAGGAGAAAAAAATTATGCGGTTTAAGATAAATGAAATTGAATTTTGAATGAGAAGTCCGTTTCTTACACATATTTCTTACAGTAAATATATAGGTTATGGATAAAGTACAGCTGACGCGTAAACAAAAGGAATTTTTCGATTACATCGTAGAATATAAAAAAGAGCATGATGTATGGCCGACCTATCGGGAAATCTCCGATGAGTTTAACTATAAATCTCCAAACAGTGTAACACAAAATATTCAAGCACTGTTAAAAAAGGGATACTTAATTAAGGGCGAGGATGATGAGTATGACATTCACCCCGATCATGAAGAGATTCTGGGTGTAAAGAACAGTGGAATTGAAGTGCGGGGTGTAATTGCAGCAGGATACTTGCAGGAAGCAGTTGAAGCTGATCTTGGAAAGATTACCTTGGATACCCTGTTTCCAAACCTGGATCAGATGTTTGCTCTGCGGGTTGCAGGAATGAGTATGAAAGACGCCGATATTTACGATGGAGACTTTGTACTTTTAATGGACAGCGATGTGAAGGATGGAGATATTGGTGCCATTCTCTATGACGGAGAAACTAGTCTGAAGCGTATTTTTTACGATAAAAATGGCCTCCGCCTGGAGCCGGCAAACGATGAATACAAAACCATACATGTTGAGCCGGATGTATTTGAGGAGGTTCGCGTGATCGGCAAATATATAGGTCATGTAAATCGAAACGGAATTCACAAAGCTTTTTAGAGTAAAGTACCGGTTCTATTTAATACGTATTTAAAACCGGCGCTTCTTACTCTTCGAGCTTTTCAGGTTGTTTCTCTTTTACCGTTTCGAGATGGCCGTTTGCCCCTTTTCGGGATTCAAATAGCTGAGAATCTTTAATCCATGCTCTTCCGCCATCGTGCTGAAGACGTTTACGGTTTTTGTATTTAAAAGCTTGTTTGTGTAGATCAGGTAAATTTTTCATATCAGTCGGTATTTTTTGTTTCGTAAAATACGTTAACTCTGCTATTTAGAAAAACTGTTTCTGCTGTCTGGCGTTCAAAAATATCCGATAAAAGTTTTAATAGAATCTACAGGTATCAATATTCAGCATAACATTTTCAATAAATACGTTTCAAAGTTTAGAAAGCTAATATTTATCCGTAAAAAACATTTCTAATACGCTTTTAGAATTATAGAAAAAGCATTATCTTTGGTTTCTATCCAAAAATTGAATTGCAATCAAAGAAATTATTTAATCCTATGTACGCTATCGTAAAAATCGGCGGGCATCAATACAAAGTTTCTGAAGAACAAACACTGTTTGTGAACAGGCTGCCTGAAGCAGAAGGAAAAGTTACATTTGATAATGTGCTTTTAGTAAAAGACGGAGAAGGAAAAGTAAAAATTGGCCAGCCTACAGTGAAAGGTGCGAAAGTTGAAGCATCCATTGTAGATCATTTAAAAAGTGATAAAGTGATCGTCTTCAAAAAGAAACGACGTAAAGGATATCGGGTAAAAAATGGTCACAGACAGCCGATCACCCAAATTAAAATTGACAAAATTTCGTAATTAACGACGACGAGGTATACCAATGGCACATAAGAAAGGTCAAGGCTCCACAAGAAACGGACGAGATTCAGAATCGAAACGATTAGGTGTAAAAAAGTACGGCGGAGAAGTTGTCAAAGCCGGAAATATTATTGTACGCCAGCGCGGTACCAAGTTTCACCCCGGTGAGAATGTTGGACGCGGCGGTGACGATACGCTCTTTGCACTCTCTGACGGTAAAGTAACTTTCAGAAGAAGAGGAAACGGAAGAAAATACGTTTCTATCGAACAGGTTTAAGGTTACCATTACCAAACTATTTTCTAAGCTCCGATATGTTTTATCGGAGCTTTTTTTATTTTGAGATACTATTCGGTTCTATGTTTAACTTCATAAGAGTTCATCTCAAAACCACAACACTATGACTCACCTTATCCCCGACTTCCCTGATTACCAATTTGGTTCGATATACTGTATCGGGAGAAATTACGCAAAGCACGCTAAGGAATTAAAAAATGAAGTCCCTTCAGAACCGGTCGTATTTCTGAAACCAAGAAGCAGTCTCATCTTTAACGGCGACTCAATTCAAATACCGGCTCAATCAAAAAATGTCCATCACGAAGTTGAAATGCTGGTTCTTATTGGTAAGACGACTACCAATGTGCCTGCTGAAAAAGCATTGGAATATGTGATGGGAATCGGAGTCGGGTTAGATATGACGGCAAGAGATCTTCAGTCTGATGCTAAACTAAAGGGCCTGCCCTGGACACTAGCAAAAGGCTTCGATACATTCGCACCGCTTGGAAATCTGGTGAAGTACCATCCAGAAATAAATTTATCCGATTTAAACGTATCGGTTTCCGTTAACGGAGAGAAAAGGCAATCCGGCAATACCTCTGACATGCTTTTCGACGTTCCCAGCCTGATCTCTTATTTATCAAAACAATTTACCCTTACAGCCGGTGACCTGATCTTCACAGGCACTCCTGAAGGAGTTTCTGCCGTAGAAAAAGGCGATTTAATTAAGGCCTCACTGGGCAACGGACTTTCAACACTGCAGGTTCATGTATCATAAACTGAAAACATATTTACTATTTACTCTGCTAACAATTCTTATCTGGCCGATGTCCCTGCGAGCACAAGAGAACCCGCTCTATTTTTTGAGTGACTCCACAGAGTATGCATGGCCAACAGATGCTACCGAGTATCTTTCTTCCACTTTTGGAGAAACCCGATCCGCCCATCTACACTCGGGAATTGACATCCGAACCTGGGGGCAAGAAGGTTATGGTGTATTTGCATCAAGAGATGGCGAGGTTCATAGAATTGGAATTGGTCCTAAAGGATACGGATATGTTATATATCTAAAACATTCCGACGGTTCATACACCGTATATGCTCATTTAAACAGATTTGAATCGGAACTCCAATCCATCGCTGATTCAATTCGGTTGCAAGATTATTCATTTGAATTGGAGCATACACTGGAAAATGAAAGAATTCAGTATAAAAAGGGCGAGATCATTGGATTCACCGGATCTACCGGAGTTGGCCCGCCACATTTACATTTCGAAATCAGAGACCCCAATTTTAACCCGGTCAATCCTCTTCTCACAAACTTAAATAGTTACGTCTCAGATACGATTCCTCCAATTTTCACACAATTAGGTATTGAGTATTTGGACTCGGATAATTATCGCTACAAAGATTTTGAGCTTTTCCCTGCTGAAAAAGTTGATGATGGATTTGATTTTGGTGACATCGAAGTAGAAGGACCTGTCGGCTTATCCGTAAATGTGCATGACAAAGCTAATCGAACCCCAAATTCGTATGCTGTCTACTCACTGAGAATGGTTCTTGAATCAGATACATTATTCCATTCTGTTAAAAACAGTTTTTCGTTTTCTCACTCCAGTGATATGTTTCTGGATCGCTCCTATCCCATTTTATCAGAGACCGGAAGAGGATTTCAGCGATTATACAAAGTTCATGGAAACCGACTTCCCATTTATCAAAAAGCTGTAAATGAAGGAGTTCTCCATTTAGATGATGGCATATATCCAGTCAAAATTATCGCAGAGGATATTTACGGTAATCAGTCGGTTGCTACTTTAAAACTAAACGTTAACCGTACGGAAAAAAATGAGCCTATACATTATGTAGCTTCCTACCCCTCTCCAGATTCTGTATTAAACAGAACTGTATATGATTGGCTTGAAACAACAGTGGTAAAGGAAGAGTCGTTACTCGCTTCCGCCGGACCTGAACTGCTTCCACCGGATTATCAAAATATAAGTTTCTACTATTCGGGCAAACAATCTGTTAAAAAAAGCCTGAGCCCAAATAAATTAGATCTGCTTCACACAGCTGATCAAAAGTTATGGATTCAATTTCCAAGGGGATCCCTCTATGACACACTTAATGTGCGAATGGAAATGACCCAAACGGCAAACCAAATTGACATTAAGCTCTCTCCAACGGAACTTCCAATAAGCAGATCGGCAACATTCAACTATATCCTGCCTGACGAATTTAAGGACCGCACCCGGCTTGCCCTTTTTTCGGTTGAACCGTTTAGAAATCGTGAAAAATTTATAAGAGCGGATAACTCTTCAGGTTTAATACGCGCTAGTATTGATGAAATTACAAATCTGAGAATTCGTGAGGATCGAGTCGCTCCCTGGGTCGGCCTGCCTGAAATTGCACAAAACCTGGCCGGAATGCATATTATCAGAATCCCGGTAAAAGATGGCGATACAGGAATTGATTATGAAAAATCGTCAATTATCGTAAATGACGAACCGGGAATTGTCGAATACGATCCGGAAGATAATTACCTGATCTACTACAATCCGGATTTTAAACCAAAACTTACCAATAGTATCGATTATCGTATTTATGACGGCGTTGGAAATCAGAAATCCCAAAACATAGATATTCGCTACAATCCTTAATCAGATATAAGCTATACAGCTCACTTCTACCAAAACATTTTTTGGTAGCGTCTCTACGGCAACAGTTTCCCGAGCCGGTGGATTTCCCGGAAAGCAGCTCCCATAAACTTCATTTACGACAGGAAAATCATCCATATTATCAAGAAATATTGTACATCTAAGCACCTTATCGAACCCTGAACCGGCCTCTTCCAATACTTTACCCAAATTCTCCATTACCTGTCCGGCTTGATTTTTTACCCCTCCTTCAATAATCTCATTCGTTTTCGGATCTAACGCAATCTGTCCGGAACAGTAAACCATATTGTTATGTACCGTTGCCTGACTATAAGGGCCGATAGCTGAAGGTGCTTTGTCTGTAGAAACTATTTTATGACTCATTTTGAATTTATTGTAACATTAGTGGTTCAGAGTACATTATATAGATAAAATTGATCTGGACTTTAAACAAAAGTAAATCATCTTATCGCATTATTGCGGAAAGCTCTATATATGGTTACTTTCTTATTAACGAATATAATCAACAACTGATAGAAAAAAACACATGAAAAGTCTCAAACCACTACTACTCATCTTTCTATTCGCGGGGATCCTTTGGGGTTGTGAAACTACAAGTCCATTAGTGAATGATGTACAGGTACAACTTCTTACTGGTAATTATGATGAAGCGCTCACAATCGTAGATAACGCTATTGCCGAAGACGAGAATAACTACGTTGCTCACTATTATAAAGGCTATGTTTTAAGTGTACAAGCAGAAACTCTCGAAGATCCAAGAGATCGACAGGAATATTACGAAAGAGCTCGTGAATCGTACGATCGTGCCAAAGAAATTATGTCTTCTCTTGAAGAAGAACCGGAAGAATATCAAGAACTTGAAGATACTGTCACATCTTTCTGGGCAGATGAGTTTAATGCAGGCGTAGACATTCTGAATGACGATAGCACCCGTGCTGCAACGCCCGATCCAAACTATACGGCTATTGCTCATTTTCAAAATGCTGCTACGGTCCAACCCGACAGTGCACTTACTTATCAAGTAATGTCTTCTGCGTATTTCAACGAAGAAGAAATTGATGAAGCAGTACGAACTTATGAAAAAGCCATGGATATGCTGGAAACTCCGGAAGCTGCTGATTATGAGTATATGGTTGGAATATTACTGGTAAACGAGTCCTATGAACGTGCCATCTCTTATGCCCAAGAGGGATTGGAAATGTATCCAGACGAAAATATTTTCATTCAACTATTGGCCGATGCATATCTACAGTCCGGGCAGCGTGAGGAGGCTATTGAATTAGTTGAAGGATTGATTGAAGAGGATCCGGAAAACCCTCAGTACAGACGAGTTCTGGGTACACAAATTTATCAGATCGTCAGTGAGCTTAATGATGAAGTAAGTGACCACTATGAAGAAGTATTTGAGTTGCGTCAGCAGCTGAGAAATGCATCGGGTTCTGAACAAGATCAAATTGAAAGCGAAATCGATGAACTTCAGTCTCTAATTAATCGGAAAGAAACAGACGCTGATGAGTTAGTGGAAATTGCCATTCGCGAAATGAAAAAGGTCACTGAGCTGGTACCCGACGACGAATCTGCTAACTTTATTCTTGGTATTATTTATCAGAACAGAGCTGCAAGCCTTTTTGATAGACGAAATAACACTGAAGACAATCAGGAAGCACAACAGTACGATGAGATGGCTCGTGAAAACCTGGAACAGTCTTTGGTATACTACGAACGTGCAGCTGAAATCAACCCGGATAATCCAGAAAACTGGCAATCACTCTTTCAGGTCTATACTATCTTAGGTATGGAAGACAAAGCCGAAGAAGCTTTGGAAAAAGCTGAAATGTAATTTCAATATCTCAAATAAACTATATGCATTATTTAAATCCCCGAATGACAAGCTTTCTGCTTGTCTTCGGGATTTTTTTTACCCTCTCCTGTGCTACATCAAATAGTTCAAACAATTTAGAATCTTCGGATCAGCTTACTGTAGATGAGCTCCAAGATCGACTTACCCAATTAGATGATCAATTGCAGAATGACGTGCAAAACAGTGCTCTGACAATTGAAAAGGCTTCACTCCTAGCAGAAATTTCTGAAAAAACAGATCCGCCTTCACAACGCCTGCCCTACTACAGAAATCTCCGTGACATGGCCGATGCAAATTATTCAGATCAGAATGTAAAACAAGAAATTGACCATTATATCCAAACTTCCTGGACTTTTGAGCAAACCGAAGGTGTGAAACTCCTGCAACAGAATCCCACGGGTATGGATCAGCAGATAACTGACGAGGTGATTTCTCATTTTAAAAACGCAATCACTGTAAATCCGGACAGTTTGGCAACCTATAATCTGCTTGCTAACACCTACTACAGGTCAAATAGATACGATCAGGCCATTCAAACTTTAGAAACAGCTTTAGAGAATATTGAGGCCGATCCTTCAGAAATCAGAGAAAAGCTTGCCTATCTCTATTTAGAGTCGGGAAATATTGATTCATCGATTCAGGTTTATGAGAACTTGGTTGATGATTACCCACAACGAGCACAAATCAGGCATGGACTTGCGAATGCTTACATGCTCAATAACGAGCACGAATCTGCCATTTTTATACTCAGAGATCTTATTGAAGCTTATCCCAACAGAATTGAATATAAAGAGTCGCTTGCAGGTGAACTGTACTTCAAATTTCGAAGCAGTGCACTAGAATACATCAACTCCGACCGCACTGTTTCTGAAACAGACAGGGATGATTTTCTGCAAAAATTGGATGAGATTACTAATCTCTACAATGAAATAGATTCTACGGTTCCTTTATCTGATGAGAACGCATACCGGAAAGCTGCTTATTTAAAAAACAGTGCCGGTTACCTGGCCGATCTATCCACAAATTCTACCGTCAATGATTTTGAAGAGTATCGAATTACACTTTTAAACAGATCGATGACACTTTGGGAAAAACTTTCCGAAAACAACCCGGATAACATCAGTTATATTCGCAATCTCTACGATGTATATATAGAACTTGGTATGACAGAAGAAGCTGAATCAATAAAAAGATCATATAATCTTTAAGCCATGAAATTTAACACCAAAGCAATACACGCGGGACAAAAAAACGAAGAGACAACGGGTGCAGTAATGCCTCCGATATTTCAAACTTCGACCTACGCGCAAAAAGCCCCAAATGATCATCAGGGATACGACTATGCCAGAGTTGGCAATCCAACCAGAACTGCTCTGGAAAAAATGATTGCCGGTCTTGAGGAAGCCGATGAGGGTATTTGCTTTTCGAGTGGTGTAGCAGCTATTGATGCGGTAATGAAAACCTTGCGCCCCGGGGATCATGTGATCTCTACAAACGATCTTTACGGAGGCACATACAGACTTTTTACTCAGATATTTGAAAATTATGGCATTAAGTTTTCATTTGTTGATATGACAAACATTTCTGAGGTTGAAAATGCACTTCAGGAAAACACTAAGTTGGTCTGGATGGAAACTCCAACCAATCCGCTGCTAAGAATTATTGACATTGAAGCGGTTACCAATCTAACTAACAGCAGGAATATATTGAGTGTTGTAGATAATACATTTGCTTCCCCCTACCTACAGCGACCACTAACATTGGGCGCAGATGCTGTAATGCATTCAACTACAAAATATCTTGGCGGGCATTCTGATGTAATTGGCGGAGCTGTTGCAACATCAAATAAAGATCTTATTGAGAAGCTGAGATTTCAAGTTAAGACATGTGGTGCGGTACCCGGACCGATGGACTGTTATCTTACTATCAGGGGTATTAAAACGCTTTCGGTCCGTGTACAAAGATCGGTTGAGAATGCGAAGAAAATTGCTACCCATTTATCTGAACATCCAAAAGTTGGTAAAGTTTTTTATCCTGGTCTGGATTCTCATCCTCAACACAAACTTGCTGCGAAACAGATGGATGACTTTGGCGCAATGGTTTCATTCAGTCTTAAAAATGACTCCATTGAAAAAGCTTCTGAGTTTATGAGCAAAACCGATATATTTACCCTTGCAGAGAGTTTAGGAGGTGTTGAGTCTCTGATTAGCCACCCGGCATCGATGACTCACGGTTCCATACCAAAAGATGTCCGTGAAAAAGCCGGATTAAAAGACTCACTCATCAGATTATCCGTTGGCATTGAAGATGTCGACGACTTAATAAAAGACTTAAATCAAGCATTCTAAAACTACCATAACAATATGAAGAACGCAGTAATTGTCGCTGCCAAACGAACGCCTCTTGGATCGTTTGGTGGAAGTTTATCATCATTTTCTGCCCCGGAATTGGGTGCAGCCGTAATTAACGAACTTGTAAAAACTGCAGGAATTAAACCAGATGATGTTCAGGAAGTTTTAATGGGTAATGTACTTACTGCAGGTATTGGACAGGCCCCCGCACGTCAAGCAGCTTTAAAAGCCGGAATGTCTGAAAAAACTCCGGCCACAACGATAAATAAAGTTTGTGCCTCAGGAACCAAAGCGATCATGATTGCAGCCGATCAAATTGCTTTGGGGCAAAATGATATTATGATAGCCGGTGGGATGGAAAGTATGAGTAATGTGCCCTACTACCTTCCCAAGCAACGATTTGGTTCAAAGCTTGGACACACACAGGCTGAAGATGGAATTCTTAAAGACGGTTTGTGGGACGTTTACAACGATTATCACATGGGAAATGCCGGTGAACTCTGCGCTAAAGAGTGCAATATTAGTCGCGAAGACCAGGATGAATTTGCTATTACTTCTTACAAGCGTGCAATTGAAGCTACTGAAAAAGGATATTTTTCAGATGAGATTGTTAAAATAAAAGTTAAAGACCGAAAAGGTAATGTAACCGAAGTTGAGCAGGATGAGGAGCTCGGCCGTGTAAACTTTGATAAAGTACATCAACTGCGTCCGGTTTTCGACAAAGAGGGAACAATAACGGCGGCAAACGCAAGCAGCATTAACGACGGTGCTGCAGCTGTATTAATCATGAGCGAAGAAAAAGCCAAAGAGCTTGGACTCAAACCACTCGCAAAAGTTCTCAGCCACGGCAGCGCGGCAAAAGCTCCGGAGTGGTTCACTACAGCTCCTTCTGATGCAATCCCTATCGCCTTGAAACGTGCGAATCTTAAAAAAGAGGATATTGATCTGTTTGAAATCAACGAGGCTTTTTCGGTTGTATCATTAGCAAACAATCAAATTCTTGAGCTGGATCCTGAAAAAGTAAACATTCATGGTGGTGCTGTAAGTATAGGCCACCCAATAGGTTGCTCAGGTGCCAGAATCATTGTTACGTTATTGCACGCACTTAATAGAACCGGCGGCAAATACGGTTGTGCCGGAATTTGTAACGGTGGAGGCGGAGCTTCTGCATTGGTTGTAGAAATGCTCTGATAAAGTTGAACAAATACATCTGTCACCCACTACAAATTTTTTGCATTTTAGGGGTGACGGATGTATAATATTTCCATCCGATTACCATTTATTCTGAACAAATTTTCACGCCAAGAAACATTTCGTCTATTCAAAAGTTGCTACTGTAGTTCTCCGTATTATTTTTTATAAATCATCATAATTCTGAAACAACCTCAATAATCGTATATTTACATATATCTATCAACTAGATAAAATTATTAACGGTTATCATCGTTTATATTTTCTGTAGCAAAACAAGGCATACTTATCATGAAAAAGGCATTATCATTACTTTTATTAGCATTTATTATCGCTTTTGCTGTTCCTAAAGCGCAAGCACAAGTTGGAATTACAGCTGTTCCTTTCCTTCAAATAGAACCTGATTCTCGCGGAGCGGGAATGGGTAGTACAGGTGTTGCAATCGCAGACAATGCCTCCGCCATATTTTGGAATCCGGCAGGCCTGGCATTTCAAAATCAAAACCAAATAAGTATTACACATGCAAATTGGTTGCCGGCGTTTAATGCAGACCTTTTTTATGACTATCTGGTAGGTACTTACCATGTAGAAGGAATTGGTACCATTGGAGGGCATATCACATTTTTAAATTTAGGTGAACAAGTACGTACTGACGAATTTGCTGAAAACCTTGGACGTTTCAACAGTTACGAAATCGCTGCAGGCCTTTCCTATGGATACCAATTATCTGAAAATTTCTCTTTAGGAACCGGAATACGCTACATCTACAGTTCATTAGCTGATGGAGAAGTAAGTGGACAAAAAATTAATCCCGGTTCAACTGTAGGCCTTGATTTGGCAGCGCTTTACAGAAGCAACGAATTTCAAGTGGGAAATCGAAACGCATCAATACGTGCAGGTTTTAATCTTGCAAATATTGGACCCGGTATGCAATACACAGATAACGCTCAGAAAGATCCTCTACCAACAACTCTACGTTTAGGATGGGCTTATACCATGGATTTAGATAACACGGGAATGAATACCATTACCTTTACCAATGATATCTCCAAAATCATGGCCAGAACAGAACGAACTGTGGATGGAAACGGTGATGAAACATTTGAGCCAATGGGTGTGGGAAAAGCAATTTTTAATTCCTGGGGGAGTTTAGAACGCACCACCGGTCAGGGTGAAACCGTATCACTAAATCTTGCTGAACAACTTATGTGGGGTTTCGGTTTGGAATATTGGTATAACGACCTGTTTGCTCTGAGATCAGGCTATTACTACGAGAATCCCGATAATGGAAATCGTGAGTTTGTTACCCTTGGAGCAGGGCTCAGGTATAATATCTTTGGCGTAGATTTCAGTTATATCTATACTTTAGAAGAAGATCATCCTTTGGCAAATACTATCCGACTCAGTCTTTTGGTAAATTTCCAATAATGGCTGAATGAATGATTTATATACATTTTAAAAGCAGTGGTAAACTTTTAATATCACTGCTTTTTTTATGTTTTTTACTCTCTTCAGCTGCCTATTCTCAGGAATATCTCTCAACTTCTCAAGATCTGGTATCCTCACCTGTTGAAGGGACTCTTCGCATCATAGGTGTAATGGTAGAATTTCAACCTGATGATAATCGATTTACGTCGGGTAATGGAACATTTGAGCCCGGCAGCATTCCATATTTAGAAAATCCCGGAACAACTGTTGACGCCCTTCCTCACAATCGTCCTTATTTTGAAGCACATCTTCAATTCAGCAAAAACTATTTTGAAAGAATGTCTGATGGTGCTTTGGATATCGAATATCACGTTTTGCCGAATATTCTGCGCCTTGAACAAGAAATGGCCCATTATTCACCTGTCGGAGAAGATCCAGATTTATCGCAGTTATCAGAATTAACCCGTGATGTATGGGAAAATGTTGCAGAAATGGATATCCAACTTCCAGATGTACAGCCTGGAGACAATATCGCATTTATAATCTTTCACGCCGGGGTTGGCAGAGATATTGAACTATCCGGCACTACTCTGGACAGAACGCCTCAGGATATTCCATCGGTATATCTCAGCCGGCAAGCACTCTCAAACATGCTGAATGATCCATCTTTTAGCGGATTTCCGGTACAGAACGGTGACATACTCGTAACAAACAGTCTTATTATACCCAGAACCTTGAGTCGATCCGGAGAGGACGTTACAGGAAATCGTTTTGTGCTCCCCTTATCGATTAACGGAATGCTTACAGCTCAAATTGGGAGCCATTTAGGGCTGCCTGATCTCTTCAATACCGAGACAGGTGAATCCGGGATTGGTCGTTTTGGTTTAATGGATGGAGCCGGAATTTTTGCATACAACGGGCTTTTCCCTCCAGAAATGTCTGCCTGGGAAAAATACTTTCTTGGATGGTCTGATCCGTTCACCATTTCTTCAGAACAAGAAAACAGCGTATCCCTGGCGGCTGTTTCTGAACAGCGTACAAACAGTTTGGCAAAAATTGAACTTTCGTCAACTGAATACTATCTGATTGAAAACCGACACAGAGATCCTGATGGTGAAGGAGTGATATTAACTATTCAAAAACCTGATGGGGCAACTGTAGAACAGACATTCTCAAATAAAGATACAGATCTTACAAATCAGGAAAGTGGGTTTGATGGGCTTTTGGAACCCGGTGTAATTATTGATGTATCCAACTTTGATTTCGCACTTCCCGGTGGTTTGGACGTTGAGGGCGAGCGGGAACTGAACGGCGGAATTTTAATCTGGCACATTGATGAGTCAATTATTCAAAATAGACTAAATCGGAATACGGGTATAAACAGTCTTTCTGATCGAAAAGGAGTAAAACTTATTGAAGCCGATGGAGCTCAGGATATCGGAAGACCGGTTTCAGTTGGACTTTTTCAAAATGATTCGAATGGGTCTCCATTTGATTTTTGGTGGAGTGGCAATAATGCTACGGTAATCACTCAAACTGATAGTATTACCCTGTATGAAAATCGATTTGGGCCCGATACAACACCTGCCAATCAAAGCAATTCAGGTGCGGTGTCTTCTTTTGAACTGTTTGATTTCTCCGATAACCTTCCAAACGCAGGTTTCAGTGTCAGGCCTGTTGAACCTTATTCAAATCTTTATCAACTAAAAGCCAATAGATCAGATTTAGATATTGAAACATTTACCCCCACCGCAAATAATTTTTGGACCTCTTATCCCCTCTCCCTTTTTCCAATTGAGCAAGATGGTGATCAACTACTGATTATTCCGGGTAACAACGGCATTCAAAACCTGAATATTGAAACACTGGAATTATCCAACGCATTCGTGGATTTGGGCAACTATCAGCAACCTGTTTACAGCAGAATTAATGAATTACTTTACACTGCACCAAATCCGTTAACTGTTCAGGAGTTTATGCCGTTGATTTCTCTTGATGTGGTTAACTCTGAACTGGAAGTTACAGATGAATTCACGGTTCCGGTTAATCGGGGTAATTTGAGTATCACGGAATCGAATATCATCGACCTGGATGGCACACCACACCGGTTTGACATTGAAAGTGAGATAGTTCAGCCAACTCAAAATCAAGTTATTTTCAGAACTGAAAGCGGAGGCGGTTACTCAGCTGAGATATCCCCGCAAAAGTTAACCATTAACTTTCCCAGCGGTTCGTCAGAATTCTCAATGTTTGCAGATGATAATGATTACCAAAAGACATTTATTTCCCTTATTGAAAAAGAAAATGAATCTCCTCTCTTTCTATTCGTTGAAGGAAATTCACTAAGACTCTTCTCTCCTGAAAATCAATACAGTGAAGCTTATCCGCTTTACAGCAGTTCATCAATGAACCGGCCGGCAATCGTTGATCTTAAATACAGTGACAATCCCGATTTTCTTTTCATAGATAATGAAATAAATGCACTCGTAGGTCTCAATAAAAATGGTGCCTTATTAGACTATTTTCCAATTCATCCGCCCGAGGGAGTAACTTTTACAGGTACTCCCATGATCTCGGATTTAAACGGAGATGGAAGCTTAAATATCATAATAGCAGGTTTTTCCGAGTCAGCATTAAATTTATATGCGTATCATCCCAATGGAAAACCCTTGGCTGGATTTCCACTTCTTGTCGGGGGAATTCAGAATTCAAATAATCAAATCATTAGTCCCCTGATATTTGATCAGTTTGTTGCAGCAGTGAGCCCCGCCGGGGATTTAAAAGTTTGGGAGTTTCCTGAAATGACGGATATTAGGTGGGCATCCGTTTACGGCAATGAACCCAATAATAAAAGCTCAGGATTTGTCAACTCTGGCCAGCAACAGGGCCCTGATTTTATCCTGTTGAACAAGGATGAAACCTATAATTGGCCTAACCCGGCACAGAACAGTACCAATATCCGCTTTCAAACTAACGGACCGGCAGAAGTGCAAATAAGAATTTCTACGTTGAGCGGGCGTACAATTTACAACCGCACGCTTCAAAGCAGAGGTGGTTCTGCAGAAGAAATTTCAGTGGATACATCTTCGTGGGCCAGCGGTGGATATATTGCTCTCATCACAGCAGAAAAAAACGGACAAAAAGAGAGTAAACTCGTACAAATTGCTATCACAAAATAGATGATAAAGCCCGCTACATATCGAGTTATTACAACATGGTTTGCAACCATGGTCTTGACGCTCGGCTTTTGGAATGTGGCGATTTCACAGTCATCTCCTCAATTTTACGACTACCCACACAATCATTTGCCGTGGTTTACCATCAATACCAATTATTTCTCTATTCATTTTCAGGAAGGCAGTGAATGGAGTGCGCAGAGTTCGGCAGTTATCGCCGATTCCATTTTTAAACCTATTACGGATCTATACAACTATACCCCTGATCAAAAAATCAGTATTGTTCTGAGAGACAGAGAAGATTTTTCAAACGGTGCAGCCTTTTTCTTTGATAATAAAATTGAAATCTGGACTCCAGCTTTAGATACACCTTTAAGAGGCACTCATGACTGGCTGGAAAATGTTATCACCCATGAGTTTACACACATGATTCAGCTCGGCGCTTCGATGAAAAGAGATAGCAAAATACCGGCAATCTATTTTCAATGGTTATCTTATGAAGATGTTCGACGGCCCGATGTTTTATATGGATTTCCAAAGGGAGTCATTACCCTGCCGTTCGCAAGCCTCAATATTCCCGCATGGTTTGCTGAAGGAACAGCTCAATTTCAGCGTACAGGTTTGGTCAACGATTACTGGGATAGCCATCGAGACATGCTGCTTCGAACGTCTGTTCTTTCCAACTCCTATCTAAGCTTTACGGAGATGGGACATTTCAGCTCCAAAAATAGTCTGGAACGTGAATTTGTTTACAATCAAGGATTTGGATTTACGATCTATCTGGCCGAACGTTTCGGTGAATACATACTCGCTGAAATCACATCGGCTTCCGCAGATGGCAAGCACGGAAACTTCAGTAAAATAATAGAATCCGTAACCGGTTATTCCGGTCAACATCTATTTCAGGAGTGGATTAATGATAAGAGAGATGAGTATGATCAGATCGATCAAACAGTGGGTGAGACAATATCCACAGAAATAGAATCAAAAGGGTTTTTCAATTTCCATCCACAGTTTAGCCCGGAAGGTGAACAGTTCGCATACCTTTCTAATCGAGGACGCGATTATGCACGCAACACATTGGTATTGGTTCAGGAAGATGAAGTTATTGAGATAGATGATTTGAGCTCCGGACAAACCCTGTCTGACGGTCAGAACTATCAATTTTCTCACGGATTCACCTCTAACGCCGCGCTCGATTTCATAAGCAGCAGATTTTCATTCTCCCCCGATGGAAATAAAATCCTTTACAGTCGGGCTGATAATAATCGGCTCGGTGAAACTTACAACGACCTTTACATTTACGATATTGAAGAAGAGATTAGCCAACAAATAACATCCAGTGCCCGAATTCAGGATCCTGCCTGGCACCCGAGAACAAGACAAATTACAGCCGTACAATTTTCTAAAGGAACCCAAAATATTGTCTTGGTTGACCCGGAATCAGGAAATATCACTGCCTTAACCGATTTTGGGAATGGAGAAACGATTCACTCCCCTGTTTGGAATTCAGACGGCAGTAGAATCTACTTTGCTGCCGCAAGTCAGTCAAACAGAAATATCTATTTCTACTCTTTAAATGATGAAGAGATTATTCCTGTATTTGAAAGCAACGTATTCGATTTTAGAGACCCGTGGATTGATTCAGATGACGAGTACCTCTATTTCTCATCCGATATAACCGGTATTTTTAATATTTACAGAATTCATCTGGAATCCGACAAAGTTGAGCAGATGACCGACGTCTTGGGCGGAGCTTTCATGCCACATGCCCTGGGAAATCTACTTTACATTGCTGAGTACAAAAATGGCGGCTACAAAATAACGAGATTTTCTTTGTCGGGTGATCAGGTTGATCTTTTTCATAATTATTTAAAGTCAGATATCTCCCAACCGGATCTTTTCACTTATAATTACAATACAAAATCTGTATCAACCCATCAGATTGAGGAGTACAGTGAAACATCCACGGGTCTCTCTGTATTTCCGGTTGTACGGTTTGACAACTACTCGAAAATAAATGGCGGAAATGGAGCTCTGATTCGCTCCGGGCAATTCGGTTCTCTGTCGGAGAATTTGTGGCGGGATTTAAAAGTTGGAGCATATTTCTCCACCCGGGATGTAACAGAAAATATTTCACTCTTTGCCGGAGCACTTTTAGGTATTGGCTCGAGATCTGCAGATGGCATCGGTGATTTTTTTACTCCTGCCAGAATTAACAATCTGGACAGAGACCTGTTTTTTATCGCTGAACATCGTGGTCTCCCCTTTATCGAGCGAAGTTGGTCACCCACCATTTCTATTGAACTTTATAACTTAAAGCGAAACGTAGAGAATGGCCTCGAATTCGAAGAATTCCGATGTACATCCTGTCTGCCTGAAACGCGTCAAATAGACACTCGGTACTCCATCTGGGAAGCCAACCTGTTTCTTCGCAGTAAATTAAATCGATGGAGCCTACTGGAATTGGGAGCTACATATTCCCCATACTCTGTATCGAGCGACGGCTTTTTTTCTGAAGAGTATCAAGAATTCATACCGGGCTCAACCTCGGAATACTTTAAAGGCACTACTTTTTCAGCCGCTTATCACGCAGAACTTATTGAACCCACCCGTCATTCTGATATAGCACCAGTAGGAGTAAAAAGCTCATTTACGTACAAATTTCAACCGGGCCGCCTCCTCGATCGGTTTGAGCTTGAAGAAGGATCATTATCACCCATTTATGAGAGTGAGAAAAATCATTCGATTGAGTGGAATGGGCAGTATGGATTCTCAATTACAGATCACTCAACAGGACTCATTACATCCAGAGCTTTCACATATTTAAATAATCCTGACGACTACTTCTACCTGGATTACAGTGGTGGACTTGGCGGACTTCGTTCTTACCCATTTTTTGCTATTGGGGGACAGAGAACAGCATTTATTCGAACTTCATACATCACTCCTTTAATAGAACGTATCGATAAACAAGTTGGGACTTACACGCTCGACAAACTCTACGCACACTTTTATGCAGAAACCGGAAACGGCTGGGGTGGTCCGCTGGACATTGGAAACAGCCTCAAATCCGGAGTTGGAGCTGAACTGCGATTTGCATTCAACAATGCTTATCTTTTCCCCATGAAATTTTTTATCAACACATCTTACGGCCTAAACCGCTTTGATGTAAACTTACCGTCACAATTTGTTACAACGCAGGATAGTGAAACTGTTCGATATGGCAGAGAAATTCTCTTCTATTTTGGATTAACGTTTGATTTTGATCTGCTATGAAAGAAATCTTCACGATTCTTTTTCTTCTCATACTTCCATCTTTAGGACTTTCTCAGCCGATGGAAAATGAGACCACAGCAGATTCACCTAATTTTACGAAATTTGACCTGATTAAACCTTCCTATGCAGTCTCTGCATATAATACTGACAACTCTTCACCTTTAAATACCATTCGTAACAGTCCGGAACTTGCATTCATTAGCTCAGCCATATTACCCGGCTCTGCACAGGCTGTGAATGGAAACTGGCTCCGTACCGGACTTTTTGCAGCAGTTGAGGCAACTGCCATCATCCTGGCCGTGGATTATCAGAATAGCGCTGAAAGAAAAGAGAGAAGCTATGAGCGTAATGCCGATCAAAACTGGAGTGTTGTACAATATGCACAATGGTTAACTGAATATCACTTGGTACACAATTTATCCAATCCTTATATCAGTGAATTAAGAGATGATGTTGCCGGTTTAATCCCCACATTTGACACGGATATCGACTGGAAAGCGGTAGACATAAACTTACTTCGGAACGCAGAACGAAGTACCCGCTATATTACAACCGATGATCAGTCAGCCAATAACTTTTCTCACACACTTCCTGCTTACGGTTCACAGCAGTACTACGAACTGATCGCAAAATATTATCAATATCAGGCCGGATGGAGGGACTATCACGATTTTCACGATCAGCTTGGCCATACCGGTAACGATTTTATTCAGCGCTACTTTTTCGACCGAGGCGGTGCGTACGCAAGTCCTCTTTTCTGGCAATTTGCAGAGGATGCAGATCGTTTTAACAGTCTATACAGAACCGGCAGAACGTTCCAAATGCTTTTGATCGTAAATCACGTTGCTTCTGCATTTGATGCACTTTTCACTGTTCAATTGAAACAAAACCGGATTGAAGCGACTTCAAGCATTGTTCCCGGACGACAATTAAGTATGACAGTTCGTTTCTAACATCTGATTGAAAATCGTATTTTCACACTATGAAAACATTACTCGCACTGCTTAAAAGCAAAACACTTTATATTTCATTAGCCGGCTTGATAACCGCAGGCATTATCATAGCTCTTCTCATGGATTTTGTAATCATGCCAAATTACACCAACTATAACGAAGGTGTAACGGTACCTGATGTAACGAAACTCTCTCTGGAAGAGGCTGAGAATTTGTTAACCACGTACGGACTTCGTTTTGAAATACATGACCGCAGAGCTCACTCAGCTTATCCGGCTAACTATATTATTGATCAGTCACCGTCGGCGAAGCAACTCGTAAAACCCAATCGAAAGGTTTACTTAACCGTTAACTCCGAATCAACACCGCAGGTGGTGGTTCCCAAAGTAGAGAATCTCTCATTTCGCAATGCTAGGCTTCAGCTGGAAAATAATGGTTTAACTGTAGGTTCTATCAGCTATGAATCTAACCGTTTCAGAAATACGATTTTACGCCAGTCAATTGCCCCGGAAGATACCGTTGACCGCGGTACTGTTGTAAACCTTGTAGTCAGTGATGGTTTGGGGGCAAGGATGGTAGAAATGCCTGACGTTGAGGGTTTGAGACTGTCTGAAGCGCAACAAAAAATTATGGCCGCAGGATTACGAGTTGGAGAATTACGTTTTGAACCTGCACGGGATGTAACTCCAAATACGGTTCTTTCATACAGTCCGGTTGGACCTGAACTTCAGGAAGGAGAATCCATTGAATTGGTTATTGCAGAGCGCTTTGACGCCCGTGAAGAAGCTGAATCAGGAGCTGTTGTCGACGACTCAACTGCCACAACTCCACCCGATACCACTCAAATAGATAATTAATAAATCACTTAACATGAATTTTGATCTGCCGATACTGGCTCCATCTATACTGGCCGCTGATTTTTTAAAACTTGGCGAAGAACTTCAGACTTGCAAGGACTCCGGAATCAACTGGTTTCACTGTGATATTATGGATGGCCATTTTGTGCCCAATATCAGTTATGGGCCGGCAATTGTAGGAGCCGTTCGAAAGTCTGTACCGGATTCATTTCTGGATATTCACCTGATGATTGAAAATCCGGACAAGTATATTGATGACTTTGCAGACGCAGGCTCAGACTTAATCTCTGTTCACTACGAAGCCTGTCCGCATCTTCACCGAACCATTCAAAATATCAAACAAAATGGCTGCATGGCGGGCGTGGTTATAAACCCTGCTACCAGTACGGAACTGCTCAAACCCATTCTGCCGGAGGTAGATCTCGCATTAGTCATGAGTGTTAACCCCGGGTTTGGCGGTCAATCATTTATAGAGTCCAGTTACCAAAAAGTACAAGAGCTTAAAGAGATTAGAAGTGAACTGAATACAGAATTCCTGATTGAAATAGACGGTGGTGTCGGAACCAAAAACATCACTAAACTTGTTCAGACAGGTGTGGATGTACTTGTGGCGGGAAGCAGTATTTTCAAAGCAGATGACATTCCCAAGCAAATCGGCGAATTAAACACACTTGCCCTAAAAGGATCGGGCAAAGTCATTTAAATCATATTCACATATAACCTTTACATTTAACCAAATATCTAACTCTAAATATTGACATCTATCGAAACCTCTCAACAACTCATTGAAAAAACGATTTTCATCAAAGATCTCGACCCGGTTGTGATCTTAGGATTTAGTGATGAGCATCTGAATCAACTTGACCGTGCTTTCCCTTCTACGAAGATTACCGCCAGAGGAAATAGAATTAAAATTTTAGGGCCTCAAGATGAAGTCAGTGCCATTGAAGAGATCATGAGTGAAATGATTTCAATTGGGAGGCAGACAGGTAATATTAGATCTCAGGATGTTTCGACACTGTTGGCGCTGGCAGATAAAACCGAGGGTGATGGCGGTTTAGTATCTGTACGAGCACCCTTCACACAAGATAAAGGCGATGTAATTATCCATACTCACACCGGAGAAGCGATTTCAGCAAAAACTCCGGGACAGCGTAATATCGTAAAGGCTTCAGAAAAAAATGATATTCTGTTTGCTATAGGCCCGGCCGGTACCGGTAAAACCTACACTTCCGTAGCTCTTGCCGTAAAAGCACTAAAAGAGCGAAAAGTAAAAAAAATTATTCTCGCAAGACCTGCCGTAGAAGCCGGTGAAAATCTCGGATTTCTGCCCGGTGATTTGAAGGAAAAAGTCGATCCTTACCTCCGTCCGCTTTATGACGCACTCGAAGAGATGATCGAGTTTGATAAACTTGAATTTCAGCTTGCAAAAAATACCATTGAAATTGCACCCCTCGCTTACATGAGAGGACGTACACTCAATAATGCATTTGTCATTTTAGATGAAGCTCAGAATGCCACAAATACACAAATGAAGATGTTTCTGACCAGAATCGGTTTTAACAGCCGGGCAATTATTACCGGAGACATCACCCAAACCGACCTACCCAAAAAACAGGAGTCCGGATTGATTTCTATCCAGAATATTTTGAAAGACATCGACGGTATTTCATTTGTTTATCTAAGCCAGGAAGATGTAGTGCGACATAAACTTGTACGAGACATCATTGATGCTTACGAAAAATTTGAGAATAGATAGATAGATCTCACCTGCTAATAAAAATTCAGTAGCAAAACACGATGAGCAAGGTTAACGTCAAACCTCTGTACGAGGGAACTTTTTCTGTAGGATTGGACAAAAAATTCAGAAGAATTAATCGGGATGACCCACCAAATAAAGGTACACTGAAACTATCTGTTAATCCTTTTTTAATACAGGATGGAGAGAAAAATATCCTGTTTGATGTAGGTCTTGGAGATCTTTTAGGAGAAAACACATCGATCGATACAATTCTGGAAAACCTTGAGAATGAAAATATTGAAGATTTCGAAATCACCGACATCTTTGCAAGTCACCTTCACTTCGATCATATCGGTGGACTGGCAAATCGAAAAAATGGATACTGGGAGCTTACTTTCCCGGATGCAAATATCTGGGTTTCAAAAAATGGTTGGAAGAAACTGGGAAAAAACCTTGAAAAAGTGAGTGACGACGAAAAAGATTTTTATAACTTTATTGATGCACATGAAGATCTCTGTTTCTTAGATGATGATGATGAGAACGGGGTTGGCCATGTGCGTACAAAGAAAATTGGCGGACATACCGAATTTCATCATGTCCTTTTTTATGAGAATGGCGAAGAACGTTACATTATGGCCGGAGATGTTTTAGGCCGAAGGAGCGCTGTTAATCGTTCGTTTGAGGCAAAGTTCGATTTTGAACCAAAACAAAGTTTAAAAGTCAGAAATGAACTTCAAAAGCTTGCATACGAAGATAATTATGCAATTATGACGTATCATGAATCCGATTATCCTATTTTTAAGCTGACAGATTATGATGAAAAGAAGGGATACACAATAAAAAATTTATCATGAGTGAGCTACCTGAGTACATTGAAGAGATTAAAACACATTTGATAGAGAACGACTTTCCGGAAGAGATTGAAGCAGCTGTAATTCTGGGGTCCGGCCTTGGTGATTTTTCTACTAAAATTGACGAGCCCTTTTCGATTCCCTACAATCAAATTCCCAACTTTCCTCATTCTAGTGTTAAAGGCCATGCCGGCGAGCTTTTTACCGGTTTTGTTGATGGAAACAAGATCATCGCTTTTTCTGGCCGGTTTCATCATTATGAAGGATACCCACTGTCCAAAACTGTTCTGCCGGTTCATCTTGCCAAGGCATTCAACGCGAAAAAACTTATCGTTTCCAATGCCGCAGGTGCAATTAACACCAGCTTTAAAGTCGGTGATTTAATGGTTATTGACGATGTTTTTCGGGTTTTTCAAAAAGTGGCACCGGCACCGGATCAACCGTTTCGATACAATTTGGGACCTGTAGCCGACAAGGTACGGTCTATAGCAGCTTCTATCGGACTTGAAGTACAGCGCGGCACCTATCTTTTTGCAAAAGGACCAAGTTATGAATCCAGAGCTGAGATTCGCGCATTCCGGGTTATGGGGGCAGATGTTGTTGGTATGAGTACTGCACCTGAACTGATCGAAGCGTCCCGGCTGGAGCTGCCAGCTGCGGCTATCTCGCTGGTTACAAATATGGCAGCAGGTGTTTTAAACCAAAAGCTGGATCACTCAGAAGTAAAGGCCGCTGCTGAAAGTAGAAAAGAGGACTTTGCCAAGCTTGTAAATGCGTTGATCAAAGAGTTGTAGTATCAAAATTCTATTGTGAAATAGACAACAAAAGAGACCTATTTCGTATTTTGAACACTTATTCTCTCAATCCGATTATATATTTAATTGGTTCTAGTCTCCCTATCAAGGGCCCCGAAGCCTCGGGGAGAGGGGTGTCCATCAGTTTTTCAATAAATCTAGTTACCCTAAACTCAACACCTTTTTTAAGGAGAACTTTTAATATCATTATTAGAGAATCTAACTCAGGTTTATAGCAAGTTGAAATAGGTTTACACCCTTCTTTTTCTCCCCTTTTTAGGGGAGAATTATTCAAATCTGTTATGAGTTTTCTTTTATCAAACTCACGTTAATTTAATAATCAAAGCAAGCTTTTCTGATTACCGTAGCGATTCAAATACTCTTTTAGCTTCACTTTTTTTCGTGTGCTTTCGCTTGTCATATATCGCAGTTTGCCAAAAATAGGTCGTTCCTGCCATGCTCGATCAAATCTTCCAAGACACCAAAAAATACCGGAATAGCTGTTGGGATCACGACCATCAATAGCATACGTGTTGTTCAGGTCAATCAGATACTGAGCCGCAGTTGCATAATCCGGAGTCCATTCAATCACTTTTTTTCCCCAAAGCATCCTCAGATAGTTGTGGATGATACCCTCTTCCCGAAGCTGCGTTTGAGCCGCATTCCAGATGTCGTCGTGAGTATGTGAGTTTTTCAGCTCATTATAGCTATAGATCCACTCTCTCGGGTCATCACGGTGCTCGTCCATCGTCTTCTGCACCCAATCGGGCAAACTATCAATTTGATCATAGTCGGGCCTGTGGTGGGCAAAATGAAAGCCAACCTCACGCCAGGTAATCACCTCATCGAGAAATCCGTCTACATTGGGATCTCCATTGAAAAACCCGCCGGTAGATCCTTTGTTGAATGTAATTTTATCCAGGTCCCATCCTTTCGGCTGATGATCCAAAACAGCTTTTACAATCTCGTACTCCGATATCTTCCCAAAATGCAACCATGGGCTTAGCTGACTCGTTTTCTGTTCATCGGGGTCATTGCGCTTCTCGTCGTAAACTTTCAAGCCGTTTTTAATAAACTGCCCCATCATTCCCAAAGCAGCTGAACGTCCACCCTGCCAGTCAATCGGTTTTACAGAATGATCAATATTCAGTTTGGAAATAAATCCCGGGATATCTTTTAATGCATTTTCTGCGTCTGGGAGGTTTTTAAACATTGATTCCGCCAACTCAACTTTTGAATTGTTCTCTAATCCACTCAACGGATTCTGTTTTGGCGGATTTGTATACGCTTCAACAAAATTCTTCTGCATGATTTTGCGAAAAAAGTATGCGCTGTAGGGATCTTTTTCGGTTAATCCGAGTGGGATCAATCCGTTGCTATCTACCGTGTAGTAAGGAATTTTCACCTCATTTGGATACTCCCGGTTTCTCTCTTTCATGATAAAAACGGGGTATTCATCTGTAATTAAAACAGAGGCATTTGATGCCAGATCGAAGAGCAGCTTTTTGTATTGACCCGCCTCCTTTTCCACAAAAGAGACGTAATTCAATTTTTGATCTGTAGCATAATCCAGATGCTCCTTCATCCCCTGCATCATGAAGGTGTGGCTTCGATCCGTTGCCCAGGGATAGTCGCAGGAAAAAGCTTCAAGAATCAGAAGCGGTTTTCCGAGTTTATTGGCCCAGCCCACCGCGTATTCCAAAGCAAAATTATAGTGGAAACGCCGGTTGATCTGCATCCAGTAGAGAACATAGTCTCCTTTGGTATCGGGCTCATTTTGATTTCGTTTGAAGACGCGGTGACTGTTAATATTTTTCATGCTGAATTAACACAAGAATATAATTTGTCATTCCTTATCGGAATCATCCACTGTGCCCTTCTCTGCAATCAAAGAAGGAGAACTTCGAAAATAGGTTAGGTTTCGAAGTTCCCCATTAATTCAGTTCCAAAGTTCTCTCTAAATTTATAGAGGGAGACAAAGTTTGAATTATGCAAACTCCTTAGTTTTCTCTGCCCTCTTTCTCTCATTATGATCCAGATAGGTTTTCCGGATTCTCAGACTCTTTGGCGTAACCTCCAACAGCTCATCGGTATCGATAAATTCAATACACTGCTCAAGACTCATTTTTTTAGCCTGAGATATTTTAACGGAGTCAGATGTTTGCGTAGCACGGTGGTTGGTCAGGTTTTTCTTCTTCACAACATTTACTACCAGATCATCTGCGCGGTTGTTAATACCGACTACCTGACCCGTATAAACAGGATCTCCTGGTTCAACAATAAACTGGCCTCTGTCCTGAAGTCCTTCTAGGGCGTAGGGAGTTACATCACCTTTTTCAAGAGATATAAGTGCTCCTCTTGTACGTCCCGGAATATCACCGGCGTAGGGCTCATAAGAATCAAACTGCTGGTGCATAATCCCGGTTCCACGAGTTTCAGTGAGCATTTCACCTCTGAATCCGATCAAACCGCGCGAAGGTACTTTAAATTCAACCCGGTGGTTGTCCCCTTCCTGAACCATGGATGTCATAATTCCTTTACGCTTCTGCAGATTATCAATAACCTTGTTACTGTAGTCTGCATGCACATCCACCACAACTTCCTCAAATGGTTCATGAGTCTGGCCGTCGATTTCTCTGTAGAGTACTTCCGGTCTCGATACAGCAAATTCATAACCCTCTCTGCGCATGGTCTCAATGAGAATCGCAAGCTGAAGTTCACCACGGCCGGCTATTCTGAAAATATCGGGGTTATCGGTCTGCTCAACCTGGATTGAGACATTGGTACGAATCTCCTTATTCAGGCGGTCTTTGATCTGATTGGACGTTACATAATCGCCTTCCAGACCTGCAAAAGGGGAGTTGTTCACTCTGAAATACATTGCCATCGTTGGCTGATCGATATCAAAATATTCGATCGGAGTCGGGTCGGAAACGTGAGTCAATGTATCACCAATCTCCACGGCATCGTACCCGGCCATTGCAAAAATATCACCTGCCTGTGCTTCCTCAATAGGCTCACGATTCAAACCGTTGAACGTATACAATTTTGTGGCTTTGGCTTTTATTTTTTGATTTCCCTTCCGGTCCATCAAAACAATTTCCTGATTGGTTTTGATTGTTCCCTGCTCAACCCGGCCAATAGCAATTCGCCCAACGTAGTCGTTCCAGTCTACACTGCTTACCAGCATCTTGAATGGAGCATCCGTTATCTGCTCAGGTGGTGGAATGTGATCCACAATTTTATTGAAAAGTGGCGCCATATCCACATTCTCATCTTCCAACTCAGTTTTTGCATATCCATCAATTGCCGCTGCATAAAGCACCGGAAAGTCCAGTTGCTCATCACTTGCGTCCAATGAGACAAACAGGTCAAAAACCATGTTCAGTACGGCATCCGGCCGGGCATCTTGTCGATCAATTTTATTAATTAAAACAATTGGCTGATAGCCCAGTGCAAGCGATTTTCGAAGTACAAATTTCGTTTGGGGCAAAGGTCCCTCGGCAGCGTCTACCAGCAGAATTACACCGTTAACCATCTTTAGAATACGTTCCACCTCACCGCCAAAATCGGCGTGACCCGGAGTATCAACAATATTGATTTTCGTGTCCTTCCAAAGTACAGCTGTATTTTTTGAACTAATGGTAATTCCCTTCTCTTTTTCAAGGTCACCGGAATCCATTACTCTCTCGTCTACTTGTTGATTCTCTCTAAATGTACCGCTCTGCCGAAGCATCTGATCCACCAATGTGGTTTTTCCGTGATCTACGTGAGCGATAATGGCAATATTTCTAATATCTTGAGTCATAAAATTGGTACTAACCATCTGATCTTCCTTTATAGAGGCAAATCAGAAAATTTTTATTATTTGAATGAAAATGTTTACAGCTTCCTAAAATAAGCTTTTATTATGACAAGTCGATATTATTTCTGCATTAACAATTCTAAACCAATCCTATCATCATGAACTTAGAACTCGAAAATCAACGATTTATTATTTGTGGAGCCAGCAGTGGATTCGGTGAAGCCATTGCACGTCAACTGTTATCCGAAGGAGCTAATACCGTATTAGTTGCAAGGCGAGGAAACGTGCTGAGAGATAAATTCGGACATTTTGAAGACCAGGCAAGTATAATTGAAGGAAGTATTCTATATGATGAGACACTTAAAAAGATTGGAAAAAGTGTTCAAAAAAAATCGTTTCACGGAATTGTGTTTAATGCCGGCGGCCCGCCTACCGGAACACCTTTGAATACGGACATGGCTGATTGGGATTCATCCTGGCAACTTGTTATGCGCTGGAAAATTGATCTGGCATTGCGATTGGCTCCTCTTCTGGTTGAAAAGAAGTACGGACGAATGCTCTTTATTGAAAGCCAGTCCGTAAAACAACCTCTGCCCTCCTTGACACTCAGCAATTCATTCAGGGCGGGAGTGGTTGGTTTTGCAAAATCTTTGGCGCTTGAAATTGCCGATAAAGGAGTGACTGTGAACGTCTTGGCTCCCGGCTCGCACGAAACGCCCGCCATCGAAAGAGTCATCAAAAATAAC
>NZ_JAWLDW010000127.1:0-7231 GCF_041686455.1 Rhodohalobacter sp. | reverse complement strand
CCTACTCTGTCGGGATGATCCTTTGCCAACATCATGGCCACATACCCACCCATGCTGTACCCGAAAAAATCTGCCTTTTCTATTGTATGCTGATCCATAAAATCGATCACATTCTCCACAAAATGCTCCATGCGAAAGGACCGATCCGGAACAGATTCACTGCCGTGCCCCTCAAAGTTCATCAGATGAACCGGTTGCTCACTCTCAAATCGTTCAGCAAGGGGTTTCAGTTGATTGGATGTTCCAAGGGCTCCGTGCAGTAAAATGATTGGGTTCATTGTTCTCTTTTGGATTGATGTCTGATCACGAGAAGGTTAGCTAAAAAAGAAGAGAATTTGAAGTGCTTCCATTTCAATCAGTACTAGCAGAAGTGTTAGCAGATCATATATGTCTGATCAAAAAAAACCTTGTAAATCAATTTCTTAAAAGACTTTTAAGTACGTCTTGAAGAAAAGAATATTCTTCCTTTAAATGGCAAGGCGAAGAGGAATGAAAGATTTTTTCCAAAATAAATTTAGTGAAAGTGCCTTACTTTGTTGGATTTAATAGTAATAACCTAAATATTATCATAGTAATACATGTAAAGTAATTTACTATTACAGTTTTAATATAGCCCCATCAATATGAATGATTTGTCTTTATCGTTCTATAGTTTGCATGTATTTATCAGATTTCACATAATAATGTGAGATTTTGGAGTTTACAGAATTTCGGTAATTATTTAATCAAACAGGATTCTTTAGGGAAGTATTTTCTGCTCTTCATTAAATGATCATTGTCTACCACTTTAAAAGAAGTAAGAAAGCAGTTTATATCATACGTTTGGAAAACTGAAGGTATTTTATAGCCTTCTAATCATAAAAAAATACATCTACATGAGTGCTCTGTTAGCTTTTATACCCATTCTTGCTGCTATTGTTCTGATGGCCGGCCTAAACTGGCCCGCTACAAAAGCCCTGCCCTTATCTTTACTGATAGCCATAGCGGTCGCCTTTTTCTACTGGCAGATGACGCTGCCATTTGTGTTTGGTTACACGTTTTTTGGTTTTTTAAAAGCGCTGGACATACTCATCATCATTTTTGGGGCCATTCTTATTCTCAACACCCTGAAGATTTCAGGGGCTATGACAACGATAAACAATGGCTTTAGCGGAGTTTCAACAGACAGACGAGTTCAAGTTATTATTATAGGATTCATGTTCGGTTCGTTTATTGAAGGAGCTGCCGGATTTGGAACTCCTGCTGCCCTGGCCGGCCCATTGCTGGTAGGCTTAGGATTCCCACCTCTTGCAGCTGCCATTGTAGCGCTCATATTTAACACCGTAGCAGTTCCTTTCGGCGCTGTGGGAACTCCTATTTTCGGTGCCATGAGTACTCTCGACACCAATCTTGAGCAACTGGGAGTCGCCTCAGATACTTTTATGATGTCTCTAACCCAATGGATCGCCATCCCGAATTTATTTGCCGGAGTGCTCCTTCCGCTGCTAGGAATCATGATCATGACTCGCATATTTGGTAAAACCAAATCCATAAAACCGGCACTCGCGGCAGCACCTTTTGCAATCTTTGCCGGTGCCGCATTTACAGTTCCGTACGTGCTTATTGCCATTATATTCGGACCAGAGCTACCTTCGCTTGTAGGTGCTTTCATTGGCCTGGGCATTGTAGTTTATGCGGCCAAAAAAGATTTCCTCACACCAAAAGATGAGTGGGATTTCCCCGAAAAAGAATCATGGCCTAAAATCTGGCGATCTAATATTGACACCGGTAACACAGGAGAAGCAAAAATGTCTTTACTGAAAGCCTGGGCTCCCTACCTGCTGATTGCCATTATTCTTGTAGTGACCAGAATTCCTGAATTCGGCCTGAAAAATTTCCTTGTAGATCAGGAGCTTATATTTAACAATGTTGCAAACATCTCCGGTCTGACGTATGAATTAAAGTGGGCTTATTTGCCGGGAACCATACCTTTTATACTTGTCGCAATTATCACTCACTTCCTGTATAAAATGCCCATTAAGGATGTAAAAGATGCATGGATACTCACGTTTAAACAGATAAAGGATGCGGCTATCGCATTGTTTGCCGGCGTTGGCATGGTTCAACTTATGCTTAATTCCGACGTCAACACAACGGGCATGGACAGTATGCTCACAGAAATGGCGGTGGCGGCATCAAATTTATCCGGCTCAGCATATCCACTTTTTGCCACGGCTATAGGTGCTTTGGGCTCTTTTATGTCGGGGTCGGCAACCGTATCAAATATTCTGTTTATGTCGTTTCAGTTTGAAACCGCCGTCCTGCTTGATTTTTCCCCTATACTCATTACGGCAATGCAGGGTGTAGGGGCAGGAATCGGAAATATGATTTGTGTTAACAATGTGGTTGCCGTTGCAGCTACGGTTGGGTGTATTGGCGCTGAAGGACAAATCATTCGAACAAATGCAGTACCGGCCCTGCTCTATTATCTACTTATAACGCTTATTTTTAGTGTTCTTATTCTCGCCGGCTTTTCTCCTTTAACCAGCTAATGCCATGAAAAATCTACCAAAAGAGTACAAAGATATTTACGACCAATTTTCCAAAAAAATTGATCCGTCGAGAATATACACCGAACCGCTGGAAACGTTTGCTTTTGGTACGGATGCCAGCTTTTACCGTTTGATTCCAAAAATTGTAGTCAAGGCTGATAATGCCGAAGAAGTGTCTTACATCTTATCGGAGTGCAACAGAGCCTCTATCCCGGTAACCTTTCGCGCTGCCGGAACCAGTCTTTCAGGCCAGGCTATTACCGACTCCGTGCTGGTCGTTGCCGGTAATGCATGGAAAAAGCATAAAGTATTAGATAATGGGGATAAAATCCGACTGCAGCCCGGTGTTATCGGCGCTCATGCTAACAACATACTGAGACCGTACTTGCGCAAAATAGGACCGGACCCCGCTTCCATCAACTCAGCCATGGTTGGCGGTATCGCAGCCAATAACGCCAGCGGTATGTGTTGCGGAACGGCTCAAAACTCCTATCAAACCGTCGATAGCATGAAGGTCATTATAAAAGACGGTACGCTGTTGGATACAGGAGACGCAGATAGCCGAAAAGAGTTTGAGAAATCGCACAGTAATTTGCTGGAAGAGCTGAAACAGCTCTCACAAGATGTTAAAAATA
Organism: Rhodohalobacter sp.; assembly: GCF_041686455.1. Lineage (NCBI taxonomy): Bacteria > Pseudomonadati > Balneolota > Balneolia > Balneolales > Balneolaceae > Rhodohalobacter > Rhodohalobacter sp. Next base: position 4,065 of record NZ_JAWLDW010000127.1, on the reverse strand, counting down.
ACAAAGCTCTTTCTGAAAGAATTACCCATAAATTCAAGATGAAAAACACCACGGGTTACAGCTTGAATGCCCTGGTAGATTTTGATGATCCATTCGACATACTTGAGCACATTATGATCGGCTCAGAAGGTACACTCGGTTTTATCGCTGAGATCACGTATAGAACAGTGGAAGAGCATCAGCATAAAGCAAGCGCACTTATAACCTTCCCAAGTATTGAAGATGCCTGCCGTGCCGTTATTCGTTTGAAATCTGAGCCCGTTCAGGCCGTGGAGCTGATGGACAGGGTTAGCCTGAGATCTATGGAGAACGCGGACGGCGTGCCGGCGTATCTAAAGGATCTTTCCGAAAATGCTTCTTCTTTACTGGTTCAAACGGCATCCAACGATAAGGAAAAACTCGATTTGCAGATTGAACAAATTAAGAAGTCGATAAAGGATATCCCTATCGAGATCCCGATTGAATTCACTGATAAACCATCCGAATACGCTAAACTCTGGAAAGTTCGTAAAGGATTATTTCCGACCGTTGGAGCCATGCGGGAAACGGGGACATCGGTTATTATTGAAGATGTATGTTTTCCGGTTCCGGAATTAGCTGAAGCAATACCTGCACTGCAAGCGCTTTTTTCTAAATATGGATATGATGAAGCCGTAATTTTTGGTCATGCACTGGAAGGAAATGTTCACTTTGTGTTCAGCCAGGATTTTGATGACAAAAAGGAATTGGAGCGATATAAAGCTTTTATGGATGATCTGGCCAAGCTGGTGGTAGACCGTTTTGATGGTGCACTGAAAGCCGAGCACGGTACCGGTCGTAATATGGCTCCTTTTGTGGAAAAAGAGTGGGGTTCAGAAGCCTATGAAATGATGAAACGCTTAAAGGCAATCTTTGATCCTAATGACCTGCTCAATCCCGGTGTTATCCTCAATAATGATCCGGAGCTCCATCTCAAAAATCTGAAACCCATGCCCGCTGCACATGAGACCATCGATATGTGTACGGAATGTGGATTTTGTGAACCGGCCTGTGTTTCTCATGACCTTACGCTTTCACCACGGCAGCGTATCACTGTTTATCGGGAAATGATGCGCCTCCAAGAGACCGGCGAGAAGCCCGAGGTACTGGCTTCGATGGAGAAAGCTTATGATTATCAATCTCTTGATACGTGTGCTACAGATGGTTTATGTGGCATGGCTTGCCCTTTGGATATAAATACCGGGGAATTTGTAAAAGATTTGCGCAGGAAAAAAAATACGCCAACACAGAAGAAAGTGGCATCAGCAATGGCTCCGCGTATGGCTATGATCACGAGCGCTACAAAATTTGCACTAAATACCTCAAATCTGTTTCACTCCCTCCTTGGCTCCAAAACAATGGATTCCGTTGCCGGCGGGTTGCGAAAAATTTCAGGGAACAGGGTACCCAAGTGGAATAAATATTTACCTAAAGCAGCCCCTAAGGTAAAGCCGGAGAAGTACACTGTTAAAGACACTAAACCCGATAAGGTGGTTTATTTTCCCTCATGTATTAATCAAACCATGGGTTTGCCGAAAGGCCAGGAGGAAAACGTACCTCTTACCACGAAAGTGAAACAGCTTATTCATAAATCAGGTTATGAGATCATTTATCCGAAAGACCTGTCTGGTCACTGCTGCGGAATGCCTTTTTCCAGCAAAGGCTTCAAAGAACAGGGGAAAGAGATCTCTGATAGTCTGGAGCAAGCCCTTTATGAAGCCAGCGATGGTGGAAGGTATCCCATAGTTTGCGATATGAGCTCTTGCCAGTTAACTATGGTAGAAAATATGGAGCCTCGTCTGAAAGTGTACGGCCCGGTTGAGTTTACCCTTAAGTACCTGGCACCCAAATTGGATTTCCAGCCGACTGATGAACCCATCAGTGTTTTTGCAGTATGTAGCGCAAAAAAGTTGGGAATGGAAAGCAAGCTGGAAGAATTGGCTAAGCTATGTGCAAAATCGGTGGTCGTACCTGAAACAAATTGTTGCGGATTCGCCGGCGATCGGGGATTCAGCCATCCCGAGCTGGTAGAGCATGGCCTCAGGCATCTTAATGGACAAATACCTAAAGAAGTAAAAAACGGTTATTGCACGAATCGAACCTGCGAAATAGGTCTCTCTACACACAGTGACATCACCTATTCATCCATCCTCTACTTGGTTGATCAGGTAACTACAGCAAAGAAAAAACCGGTAAAAGCCCAATGAGTTGAACAGAGGCAACCAATAATTAAACATATGGTTATGAAATATGTAATATTTTTAGTTCTACTCGCTCTTGTGCCCGGTTTGTTGATCGCCCAGGATGAAAGCAAATACGATCTGAATTTCAGTGGTTTTATCAGCTACGAAAGTATTTTTGATACGCGGCAAACGCTATCAGCTCGTGAGGGTGATGTGTTGATCTTTCCGTCTCGTGTCTCGGAAGATCTGAATGGTGATGATATAAACGCACAGCCTAATTTCAACATGTTTGCAATTCATAGTCGTTTGAAAGCTGATGTTTCAGGTCCCGATATATTTGGAGCACAGTCGAGTGCCCTACTGGAACTCGATTTTCTCGGCAACTCCGATCCTGTAATTAGCCTGGTAAGGCTGCGCCACTCCATCATAAAATTGAATTGGGATAAAGCCTCTCTTTTATTTGGACAATACTGGCATCCAATGTTTGTTACAAGCAGCTTTCCGGAAGTCTCATCCTGGGGAGGTGGTGCTCCTTTTGCGGCTTTTTCCCGAAATCCTCAGATCAGGTTTACCTATGACCTATCAGATAATTTCACGGCAGCCTTCATAGCGTTGACACAGCGAGATTTCTCCACAGCAGGACCTGAGGGTGGGTCTCCCGACTACCTGCGCAATTCAGCAATACCTGAGTTGAATCTACATCTGGTATATCAGAATAACGGATGGGATCTTGGAACTGTGGTCGGTTATAAAATCATAAAGCCCAGGCTTGCGAATCTCAACGGAGAAAAGCTGGACGAAACACTGGGTTCATGGCACACTAATGGATATATCCGTAAAGACTGGTCCGATTTAACCGTTAAAATTCAGGGACTGTATGGTCAGAACATGCATAATTTTTTAATGATGGGCGGATATGGTGAGTTTATTGATAACCAAACCAATGAAATTACCTATAAAAACTCGGAAACCGTATCGTTCTGGACAGAATGGTTATACAGAAATGGAGATCTTACCTACTCTGTTTTTGGCGGCTATTCTGAAAACTTAGGATTTACGGATATGCCGGGTAGTAATGATAGTGTTAACTTTTACGGACGAGGTTCGGATATTGATTATAGTTATCGATTTTCACCACGGCTGACCCTTGAGGTTGAAAAATTCCAGATCATGGGCGAGATTATGTACAGTCTGGCAGCATATGGATCCACTCAGCCCGATGGAACCGTTTCAGATACAGAAGACGCCAATAATGTGAGGTTTCAACTACATCTCAAATACAGTTTTTGATTCTTTTTTTACGAAACTGATATATAATATTGATTACTAAAAAAGCCAACAGTTTCTGTAAAATAGAACCTTATGCCTTTAATACTCTCTCTTAATGTACGCCGGGAAAAAAGGCAAAAGTCTTCACTTTAATGATGCTTAAGAGTAGATTCATATTTTTGTTTAGGCGGGGCAAATAAATATTTGTTCGCCAAAACTGATTACCCTTATAGCCAACGCGTGTTTGGACACATTTCACAACTATTCACCTCGGTAAAAGTTTCTGAGTTTTTCTATCAACTATGTTAGATAGTAGTGAACTCGACTTTTAAAGCAGGATCTAATATTTAGCACTGCCGCTAATTTGATTGTACCAAATACTGCAATCCCACGCACAGGTCTCAAATTTTTGGTTTCTATAGCCTCCTGTTAAACTTACCCCTGTAATTGTGTGACTATTGAAAATCAAAAAAAAAGAGGAACCTAAAACTACTACATTCAAACATTATTTTGAATGTTATTATTTAAGTTTTAAATTTTAAGCGTTCAATTCAACAACTCAGTTACATATGAACGCCCGGGAATTTAAAGACAA